>RGDT01000033.1 GCA_009918525.1 Planctomycetia bacterium | reverse complement strand
CAAGAACCTGTAGCGGGATCGTCATAACAGCAGGAGATTCGTAGCTGGCTTTCGGATGAAAGGAGTCGCGTTCCGTGGGGACATGGGCCTTTCTAGAGCCATGGTCGTTGCCACCGTGTCCGTGTTCGTGAGCATGATCATCGTGTCCGTGATGTTCGTCGGCCTCAGCCGGAACACGCAACGGACCCCAGAACGTCAAGAAGTACGCCCGGAAGGTGTAGAAAGCGGTCAGGCCAGCCGTTACGATAGCCGATACCAACAGAATAAAATAAATGTTGTGTCCGTAGCCGCGGGCTTCGGCAGCTCGAGAGGCCGCGTCAAGGATTTCGTCCTTACTCCAGAAACCAGACAGGCCTGGGAAACCAGCCAGCGTCAACGCGCCAACCAAGAACGTCCAATGCGTCGTCGGCATCACTGTTCGCAATCCGCTAAACCGTCGCATATCGATGACATGGCCCATGCCGTGCATCACCGAGCCGGATGCAAGGAAAAGCAACGCTTTGAAGAAAGCATGAGTAAAGAGATGAAACATTGCAGCAACGACTGCGAATGTCACTAATCCTTTGCTTTCAGCAGTTGTCGCACATCCTAACCCAAGAAACATGTATCCCAACTGCGATAACGTAGAATAAGCCATCACCCGTTTGAGATCGGTTTGCGTGAGTGCTATCAGTGCGGCCAAGAGTGCCGTGAATCCACCAATACATGCGATGACCAACTGAGCAGCCGGTACAATCATGTACAATGGAGTGCAGCGAGCCACGAGGTACACACCAGCAGTAACCATTGTGGCAGCGTGAATCAGGGCGGATACGGGTGTGGGGCCTTCCATCGCGTCGGGTAACCAGACATGTAGAGGGAATTGGGCCGACTTGCCCGCAGCACCGCAGAAAATTAACAATGCCGCAGCGAACAGGTAAGGCTCGGAAAGCCCACCTTGTCCTATTTTTTCAAATACAGCATCGTAGCTCAAGCTACCCGTACCGTACCAAAGCATCAAAATGCCCAGGAATAGACCCACATCACCCAAACGTGTTACCAAAAACGCTTTACGCGCGGCTGCAGCCGCCGAGGGCTTGGTAAACCAAAATCCGATTAGAAGGTAACTGCACAAGCCCACGCCTTCCCATCCGGCATACAGAACGACAAAGTTGTCGCCGAGCACAAGAATGGTCATAGCAGCAACGAATCCCGAGACGGCCGCAAAAAATCGCGGATACCCCGGGTCGCCATGCATGTAGCCAGATGCGTATAATGCGATGAACGAGCCGATGAAGGTTATCATCACTACCATCATGGCCGACAAGGCATCAGCTCGCAGGGTAAAGTCAACCTTCGTTCCCTTTGGTGAATTGGGATCGACATGAACCCATGGAATCACCGCACTTTGTATCTTCGGTACAGCGTGATGAGCATGCTCATCATCATGGTGATCGTTCAACTTGCCGTGAACATTAAGGAATGCAACTGCTGATACCAAGAATGAAGCAACAATGGCCGCAACACACGGCCAATGACTCTTGCCCTTCAAGTAGGATCCAAACAATCCAATAACCAGCGCAGCTAATAACGGCAGGCCGGGGATGAGTAATAGATATGGCGCGACCGATGTGGCTAATTCGGGTTCGGCGGCAGCGAACAGCGGTTCAAACATGATTCGGTTCTTCCTTGCGGGGAGGCTCTATACCGGCCGGGGTCAGGTGAGGCAGTGGAGCGGGAAGAGGAATTTCCGGCAGTGGCTCGTCATCCTCTGCTGGTTCCCAACCGACCTCGTGCATGTCTTGCCACAGGCTCACATCGAGAGAACCCTTGCGGCGGTATAACATCAGAATCAACGCCAAGGCAATTGCCGCCTCACATGCTGCAACCGTCACCAAGAAAAGCACGAAGGCTTGACCCTGGAGGTTCCCACGGAAGCGAGCAAACGCCACAAGATTCAGAGCCACGCCCTGAAGCATCATTTCCGCACAGAGGAACATAACAATCATGTTCCGCCGTGCCAAAAATCCGATCAGGCCAAGGCAGAACAGTGCTGCCCCGACGATCAAATAACTTTCCAGCCCGACGGCGTTCATCCCTTTACCTCCTCGGGCTGAGACAGGGTCATCGTGCTATTTCGGACTCGTCTTTCTTCCACAGATCGCCTCTGAGCGATTGCAATAGCTCCGACAGTCGCCACAAGCAACAAGGTGCCACCTAATTCGACCGGCAGCAAAAAATCGGTGAACAACACCTTGCCGAGGTGGGCAGAGTTTTCGGCCGGTAGATGAGGCACGCGGGTTTTATCGTCGCGCCTAATTTCTGACGATTCGATGCCACGTCCCGGTTTGGTCGAAGCATAGCCCACACGATCTTTGCCCGTCAGCAATACAATTTCTAATTTCGTCAGCAATTCCTTCGCCTTGGTTAAATCAAGTTTGTCAGGATTGTCCGGGCCAAGCATATTCCAATCCAGATCCAACTGAGTTACTTGTTGCTCTAGAGCGAAAAAACCTAATTCAGCTAACAGTGACTCACTCCTACTGAACAAAGTCCCCTGGGGACCATTCGATTCAGCTTGTATCAGAGACTTGATTTCCTTTCCGTCCTGTCCACCTTGGGCAGCAGCGATGCCTTTCAGCAGAATTTCAAATCGGCTTGTTTCATAACCGGTTCGAACAACGTAAAGCAGTATTCCCATGAGCAGAAAGCCCGTAAGCGTCGCAAGCACCGGTTCTCGACTACGGGAGTCAGCGTCTGAGTGACCATGTTGTTGCGCCAGCATCACCACAAAGAGGAATGTGACGATGATCGCTCCAGCATAGACAATTATTGTAGCAGCCATCAAAAATGGGGCGGCAAGCAGCAGGAACAACCCGCAGGTGCTGAGTATGACAAGGGTAAACGCAAGAGCTGCCCGAGCCGGATTTTCTTGAGTGACGAGTAGGGCACCCGAAATCAGCGCAAGTGAACTAAATGCGATAAATAACGCAATTTCAGGAGAAACCGCGGCCGGTTTGAACAACAATGCGACCGAAAGGATGAGAGCACCAAGACCGAACGCAGCACCTAACCACATCGGATAGCGACGCGGACGAGGCAACATTAAGAATATAGCAAGACCGCCAACCAGCAACGGCAACCAAAGTGCCCACTCCTTCGACACAAAATTGATGAAGGAGTCCACTAGTCGAGACGAATTTTGTGCAAAAAGACTCATATTCAACTCTGAGCCGTGGAAGAAGAAGTCAGTCCCTGGTCAGCCAGTTCTGAAGCTACACCAAGACGTCCAGCCTTGGTCCGCACAGGGTTGGGAAATTTTGCGTTGGGCTTTGTTGTCTCATCGAAGACGCTCAACAACTTTTCCTTGTCGAACATCATTTCTTCGCGACTCATTCCAGTTAAATCATACAAGGTTGTCAGCTCGATGGCATCCACTGGACAGGCCTGCTCGCACATTCCACAATAAATACAACGCAGCTCGTCAATCACGAAGGTTTCGGGGTACTTTTCCCGACCGTCTTTATGCCAGTCCGTAGGTGCTGGTGCTGCAACGATGTCGATGCAATGAGCTGGACATGCCGTCGAACACATATAACAGGCAACACATTTGACCCGGCCTTGTTCATCGCGATTGAGACGATGTACTCCCCGATAGTTGGCCGGTAGTTTCGGCTCAACCTCTGGGAATTGTTGCGTTACCTGTCCTTTACCGAACAGCGCCTTAATCGAATGTTCTACTGTCGTCTGCAACCCTTGAAGGATAGCGGGAACGTACAGTTGCTCGAACAAACCAATCTGTGGCGGCTTCATCCATATAACATCATCATTTTTGATCGGCATGGTTATTCCCTCACTTCGCTACCATAGCCATACGACCCGTCACAGGATGACCTCGCCAACCGATGTCCGTTTTCGACGGCGGTTTTGGCATCCGCAGTGATAACAATGTAGCTACTATGAGCATTGTCAAACTCAAGGGTAACATCAACCATGAGCTTAACTCAAAGTGTTTCACATAGAACACGACCAACAGATTCAACAACGCCAACGGCATCATGACCTTCCAGGCCAGCCCCATCAATTGATCAAAGCGGAAGCGAGGGATCGTCCAGCGAATATACATGTAGAAGATCACAAACAGAAGCATCTTCCCGCCGTATACACCTAGTTTCACCACGGCATCTGTCCAGCCGCCCCACCCCGGTGCTGTTACCCCCGGCAAGAGCCAGCCACCGAAGAACAAAGCGACAGCAAGGAAGCTCGTCGTGATCATATGAGTATATTCACCGAGGAAGAACAAAGCGAATTTCATACCGCTGTATTCGGTGTGATAGCCGCCTACTAGCTCTTGTTCCGCTTCAGGCAAATCGAATGGCACACGGTTGCACTCGGCGAAAATACTTGTGATGAACAACAAGCAGGCTACTGGCTGAAAAAGGATGTTCCAACCGTTTGCGTGCTGGAATTCAATCATCTGCTCAACATTCAGTGAACCCGTAACAAACATCACTCCGAGAATCGACATACCCATCGGTATCTCATAGCTGATGAGTTGGGCACTCGAACGCATCGATCCCAATAAGCTATATTTATTGTTGCTCGACCAACCACCCAAAACGATGGCGTAGGCACCCAAACTGCCGATGGCCATGACGAACACGACCCCGATATCTACATGCGGAGCGATAACAAATTGAACCGAATTGTTGAATTCCTTGAGACGTTCCGGGTAGGGCTTACCACCTGTCGCTTTGGCGTGAGCTGCGTCTGCTTTCAGAAGTAGCTCTTCCTCGCTTCGGGAGCGCGGCCAAACAACCCCACGCGGGCCTTCTTTACGATACTGATCTAACAGCGCCCGATCATCGTCGGTAAAGGACGCCAGTGGTTTTGTTGCCAATCGAACTTGTGCATCAGTGCGATAGTCCAGAAGGCTGGGGGGCGATGCGGTGGCCCCGAAAGGAACTACACAAATGGCCATAAAGGCAGTGCTCACAGCGAGGCAAGGAGCGATCAGGTAGAACAGAACATCCACTCCACCAGGGATTACCTGTTCCTTCAAAAGAAATTTAATGCCATCCGCGATAGGTTGACCCAAACCACCTAAACCTTTGAGCATCGTGAACGGAAAGAAGTCAAATCCAAGATCGAAACCGACCCGGTTTGGCCCAACACGATCTTGTGCCCAGGCACTGATTTTTCGTTCCGCAAGAATCAAATACGCACAAGTACCCTGAACCACGCCCATGACGGTCGCGATCAGGATAAGCGTTATCACAAAATTCCACTCATTAAAAACAAGGTACACCGTGGACCACTCCTCATGCCCCTTGGGGGGTTTCCAGGTGAATGCCATATTCGCCCAACTCGCCTTCGGCCAGAGGTGCGAAGTAGCGAACTTCCTTGGCCAGTTCTTTTCGCAGCGTGCCGACATGGGCTAACCCACGCCGTTGTAGCAGGTCCAAGAATACCTGGCCGTCCGTACGACAATCCCCACTGGGAGTTACCCCCCAGCGAACGGCTTGTGCAAGACCAGCATGATTAACGAACGTCCCTTCCTTCTCTGCAAATGCTGCCGCAGGAAGTACCCACGTCGCGATATCGCTGACGGGTGAGGTCGCTAGATCATGAACTACGACTGTTTGGACTTTCTTAAATTTATCGGCTTGTTCAGTCGTTATCCAACCCTGACCACGCGGAGGATAGCCGGCCGCCAGATAGACCGCCTGAAGTTGACCGGCATCGACCCAACTTAGAAGATCCTCAAAAGTATGCAAACGTAGTTGGAATTGCTTCAGTACCTCACTGACACCCTTCTTATTCGGGCATTTTTCTGCTCGAATAGTAAATTTTGGAGCACTGTTTAGGTCGTTACCACGACGATCTTTCGGGTAGTGATCATCTTTGCCTACCGTGGGCACAGGACCAAGTGCCAGACGCACATCGCGCGATAGCGTACGCGCCCACTTGGCTAGCAACAAAGCCTCTTCGCTTGTCATCCACGGGGACACCATCATCGCAACGGTAGACCCATCCTTTTTAGCAGCCAACTCAAATGTTTCGCGAATATCTTTGGTTGCGTCTTTCCACAATATAGCCTTACCCAAACGGGTCGGCTTCAAGATCCGATCCTTGGAATTGACATAGCCGTAACCTAGGCGTCCTTCATCGCACATGAAGTGGCCTTGCGCTTTGGGATTATCTCGTGGTCGCAAGCGGTACACGATATTTTTGTTGCCGTCGAGATGGATCGAGCAACCTGTGGAACAGTCAGGACATACGCTATCAACGGTCTTTAGATTCCAAACGCGGTGTTTGTATAAAAAGTCATTACTACATAGTGCGCCTACCGGGCATAAATCGACAACATTTGAAGCCAACTTGTTGTCCAACGCCTCGCCAGGAAACACATTGATTTCAGCGTGATTACCTCGATTGATTATCTGCAGCTCAGCCGTGCCAGCCACCTCGCGTGTGAAGCGTACGCAACGGCTACACATGATGCATCGATCAGTGAATAATGAAACATTCGGGCCTAGGTTGGGCTTGTTTGCTGGCGTGTTTTTCTGTTCGATCATCCGGCTCGTCGCGCGGCCATAACCGTAAGTGTAATCCTGTAACATGCACTCGCCAGCCTTATCGCACACGGGGCAGTCGAGCGGATGATTAAGCAGAATACCTTCAAGCGTTTGTTGCTGCGCTCCATGAACCTTAGCAGTTGTCGTTACGATAACGGTTCCATCTTTGACGGGGGTTTGGCAGCCTGGAACAACACGCGGTTGCATCACAACCGCTCCGTCTGGCTTGCGTTCACCTACTTCGACAAGACACATTCGACATGACGCAACCACTGTCAAAGCCGGATGCCAACAATAGTGAGGAATCTGTGTCCCGACTTTCTGAGCAGCCTGGATACAGTTCAGTTTTTCGTTGCCGATCTCGACCGGCAAGAGCGCAACAGTTTCCTTACCGATTGTGGCCTGGATCAGGCCTTCGGGTTGCTTCTCGTCATTTTTGGGCGTGTAGGAAACGTATACGGTCGCCATGTCCGTGTCTCTGTGGCCTATCGACTTCCATAGCCGCCTTCGCTAGTTGGCGGATCGCATCCGTTATCAAAACCCGACCACTAACGTTGTCGGCTCCATACAAACTGGGAACTCACATCACCTGTCGCTATAGTCTCACATGGGCGGCTTCATTAGCATGTCAAACTGGGGCTTAGTCATCCGATGCGGAATTCCATCTGCCGTTAAGACGATGGCATCAGGATCGGTCATAATTCGCTTTTCATACATCATCACCGTTCGCGAGTCACCCAATCGGACACTTGAGAAAGCAATCAATTCATCTTTCTCCAGCATGCCACGTAGAGTACGAAAATCACGCAAGAAGGCAAGCCAAGCGGCTTTATTTGCTGGCACCCCTACCATATCAGCATCTAGGCCGAGTTTCACTTGACGCATCTCGTCCATCAGGCGGGCGTCCAAAGCGCGATCTCGCATCTTACCTGCAAGCGTCGTAGAACCACCAGTCGGTCGGAAGTCCACGTGCTTTTTATCCTTATCTGGATCAGGCTTTTCCTTACAGCCGATCAACATAAGTGAAAGTGTGAAGCACAGCATAATGGAGAATCGCATATCAGTGCGCTCCAACCAGTGTCAATGAGTGCGTCTTCTTCCCATTCTTGATATACGACTCAAACTCCGATCGGAACTTGCGAACTGCTAATTTGACTGGCCAACCAGCACCGTCCGCCAATCCGCAAATTGTAGTGCCTGGAGTGATACCTATCTGATCGCCGACTTCTTCGAGAATCTTCAAATCGTCATATCGACCTTGACCCTTACGTATGCGATCTACGATTTTGTGCATCCATCCCGTTCCTTCTCGGCACGGAGTACATTGACCACACGACTCATGCTCGAAGAAACGGCAGATATTGTATAGCACATCGACGATACTGGTATCTTGGTCGAAATAAGTGACAGCGGCGGTTCCCAGGCCAAGACATCCATACTTGGCAGGACCGTTGAAGTCTAAACGCATGTCAAATTCGGTATCGGGAATTACGCCCATACTTACGCCGCCTGGAATAGCCCCTTTGGCTTTTTTGCCTTCCCAGATGCCGCCACCGTGTTTCTCAAGCAAGTCCCGGACGGTTAGACCCATGGGCAGTTCGACAACGCCCGGCTTGTTCACGTGGCCGGATATGCAGAACAATTTGGGGCCAGTACTGCCGTTATCGCGTGGATTGTTCGGGTCAGGGGGAACACCAATTGAGCGGAACCAGTCAGCGCCGCGTTCGACAATATGCGTGATGCAGGCCATTGTCTCGACATTGTTGACAATAGTCGGCTTGCGGAAAGCTCCTTCAACAGCCGGGAAAGGCGGTTTGATCCGGGGCCAGGCTCGTTTGCCTTCGAGGCTTTCGATTAATCCCGTCTCTTCACCGCAAATATAGGCACCGGCCCCACGATGAACGAAAATGTCTAGATTAAATCCTTGTTTGCCTGCAATATTTTTGCCTAGCAGACCAGCCGCGTAGCATTCATCGATAGCCTTTTGTGTCGCGCGAGTAGCGTCACCATATTCATAGCGCACATAGTAGTAGGCCGTCGTAGCGCCGATGGCATAGGACGAAAGAATGATTCCTTCAATGACCTGATGCGGGTCTTGGTCCATCAGAATGCGATTATTAAATGTGCAAGGCTCGCTCTCGTCGGCGTTGATGCAGAGATAAATGGGACCGGGATGGCCCTTAGGCAAAAACGTCCATTTCACGCCCGTCGGAAAACCGGCGCCACCTCGACCTCGCAATTTACTATCGATAACCGCCTGGGTGACCTGTTGTGGCGTCATCGTGTTAAGGGCTTTTTCTAACGCCTTATAGCCGCCGTCACCCCGGTACGCCTCCAATGAGGGGGAGGCATTTTTGAGGATGCGCCGTAATAATACAGGCTCGAAGTCTGCCATTTTAGATTGTACTCCCGCAGGTCTTGCTCGCAGGGCCATCGTCGGTTTCTGTAACAACTACGTTGTACGCCCGGCTTCTTGCCTCATAAGATAAGTCAACGCCGCAATTCTGCTAACAATCCATCTACCTTATCTGGTGTCACGTCGGGACGACCCCTATCGTCAATCAGCACAGCCGGAGCTCCTTCGCAAACGCCGATGCACTCGGCGAATTCGACGGTGATCTGACCGTCGGGAGTCGTACCACCCGGCTTGACATGTAACTTGTCGCACAGGGTCGCCAAAGTGTCTTCACCACCGCGAATAGCACAAGCCAAACCACGGCACACCCATAAACGAGTCTTACCGAGTTTGTGCTGTTCGTCGCGGAAGATGCCATAGAAGCTCATCGTGTCGTGAACTTCCGATGGAGCAAGGTCTAATAGATCCGCGATCTCGCGAATCGCTTCTAGCGGGACGCAGCGCAATTCGTCCTGTACCATGTGCAACGCAGGCAATGTTACCGCCTGCTTGCTTGGATAACGCGACAGTAGCGCTTTGATGTCCGCGACGATTTTCTCACTCAGCACGCCCATCGCGTCTCCCTCAGCGGTCTAACTCGGCAGCGATGATGTTTAAGCTTCCCAAAACTGCAACCACGTCCGATAGTTGATGTCCTTGCATCAGATACGGGAACAACTGGAAGTGGATAAACGCCGGCGGACGTGTTCGCGCCCTATAGGCAGTCCCACTACCGTCACCCACAACATAGAAAGCCAATTCCCCATTCGCCGATTCCGTAGCGGCATAGCACTCTTCGACCGGCGATTTCCATTGCCGGTTGGTCATGATTAGCTCGAAGTGGTGAATCAATCCTTCAATACTGCGGTAGACGCTCATTTGGTTAGGTAGAACCACTTTACTATTAGCGTCTACATTAACAGGCCCTGTCGGCAGATTTTCAATAGCTGCATTGATGATATTCAACGAATGCAACATTTCTTCCATACGGACCAGATAGCGAGAGAAGCAGTCCCCATCGGTAGCACAAACGACTTTGAACGCGCCCGCCAGATCACCATAGGCCAGATAGGGCTCATCTTTACGCAGGTCGCGGACAACGCCAGCCGAACGAGCTAGTGGTCCGGTCACGCTCATGTTAATCGCCATTTCCTTCGTTAGCACACCAATACCCTGGGTGCGCTCGATGAAAATGCGATTGCGGTCAAGCAACCGTCTAACGTCGCTATGAGCCTTCGGAAATTCCTTAACGAATGTGCGAACTTTGGCGATCCAGTCATCATCCACATCGCGCATCAAACCACCCACGCGCGTGAAACTTGGGTGGAATCGCTGACCCGCAGCAGTCTCCTGGATGTCGTAAATTTTCTCGCGTTGGTAGAACGCATACAGAAAAGCAGTGAACCCACCCAGATCGAGGGCCGCTGCTCCGCAGCATAGCAAATGGTCGTGGATTCTACTGAGTTCCGCAAAGATAGTGCGAATATACTTAGCACGTGGCGTCAGTTCGATCCCGAGCAGTTTCTCCACCGCGTTGTGCCAAGCGATCTCATTGGCTACGGGGGAAATATAGTTCATCCGATCAACAATCGTGACGTACTGATTGAAGTCGAGATGCTCGCCAAGTTTCTCGAACCCGGAGTGAAGATAGCCGATATCGGGGACCGCTCTGACGATGGTCTCACCGTCCAGGGTCAATATCAACCGCAGCGTTGTGTGAGTCGCTGGGTGTTGCGGCCCGAAGTTGAGCGTGTAGAGATAGTCTTTCTCGGGACTATCGGGCAGTGCAATCGCGTCGGCCAGTTCTAATGGCATGATCAGGACTCCGAACGCAGAATTGGGTTAAAGTTATGTCGCTCACCCTTGCCACGCATCGGGTAGTCTTTGCGAAGTGGGAATGACGAAAATTCGTCGGGCAGCAAAATTCGGCGTAGGTCGGGATGGCCCTTAAACTCAATGCCATACATGTCGTAGACTTCACGTTCCATCCAGTCACAACCTTTCCACAGGCCATACACGGAGGGCAGCGTGGGGTTGGGATCGTTTACATACGTTTTCACGATCACACGTTCGCCAGTGCTCGTATTCACTAGACAATACCAAACGCCATAGCGGTCCTTGGCGTCTGGATAGTGAAGGTAATCGGCTCCACTCATGTCTGCGAGCATGTCAAAGCCGTGTAACTTGCAGGCTTCAAGGATCACGTACACCTTGTCGCTGGACGCGATCAGTCGGCAATTATCGCGGAAGGTTGATGTGGTGAATACATCAGAGCCTAATTTACCGCGTAATAGGGATGCGGTCGCGTCAAAGCGTTCGCGGACCACCGCAATTCGTTCCGTGTCGGCCATGGGTCAGTCCTGCAACCGGGTAGCGGTTTCGTAATTTCCGGGCGCGATCATCCGTTCGGAGGCGGGGATCGTCGCCGGATTGAGACGAGGCCCCTCGAAAGTGGAACGGTTTTTGAACTCTCGCGCGAACAGCGTACCAGTACGCTTGATCTTATCTTGAATATCCAGAACGGCCTGGATTAATTGCTCGGGTCGAGGAGGGCATCCAGGTACGTAAATATCAACGGGGATGAATCGATCAATACCCTGCACAACAGCGTAGGTGTCAAACACTCCGCCCGATGACGCACAGGCCCCCATCGAGATGCACCATTTAGGCTCTGGCATCTGTAGCCAGATGCGTTGCATCACGGGTACCATTTTCATCACCACGCGCCCCGCAACGATCATTAGATCACATTGTCGCGGTGTGAAACGCATTGCCTCCGATCCGAAACGCGCAATGTCGTGACGGCTGGCTCCAGTCGCCATTAATTCGATGCCACAACATGCAGTGGCGAACGGCATCGGCCACAAACTGTTCTTTCGGACCCAATTTGCTAGGTGGTCTAGTTGCGTCAGAACGATGCCTTCCATCGGCTCTATCGCCATTTGAAAACCCCCTTGCGCCAAGCGTAGATATAGGCAACGACAACGGTCAACAAGAACGCCTGAATTTCCCAGAATACGACATCTTTGAATGCCGACGGGATCAGGCTACCAGTCGTTTGATTGGTCGCGGCCCAGGGATAAAGGAAAAGGAGTTCAACGTCAAACACCAAAAACAAAATAGCGATAAGGTAAAATTTGACATCGAATTTCATGCGGGCGTCGCCGATCGGGTCCATGCCCGATTCGTAGGGCATTTGCTTGACCGGTGTCACCTTTCTTGGCGCAATCAGGTGCGCTGTGAGAGGGGCGGCAATAGCAAAGCCAATCACTACCACGAGATACATAAAAACCGGGTAGTAAGTTCCGAGGAAGAAATCCATGCCAGCCTCAGGATCGTGAACTTTTTCACGAAGTTAGGGCGGAAGAAAACCCCACCTCAGTGGAGGGGATTCTATCTCCCTTCATCACTAATAGGAAGAATAGCGGCTGGGGCAAGGGCGGATTTTGTCGCGAGTGATTTCCGGTACTTTTTTCGGCTTCTCTAACCGCACCTATGGCGCGATGCGCAAGCTTGTCCTCTTGCTAGCGACTTGTCTCATGGACGATCCTCGACGAGTTATCCGATGAACGTATAGGATGCTCTCGGGAGAATACATCCGTGAGTACCACTGTCATCAGGCCTACCAACCTACGCGACCTCGTTGCTCTACTACCGCTCAGTCCCGTTCGAAAGGCGTTGACTACCGGACAAAGCGGGACCATTGATGGTGCCTGGGGATCTTCCGCTGCTCTGGCAACTGCCGCTGTCGCACAAAATGCTGAATGTACGCTTGTAGTTATCGCTCATCCTCGCGATCTAGACGGCTGGGTAGGTGATCTCAGCGGGTTTCTCGGTTTGGAACCTGCCCTTTTTCCTGCCTGGGACAGTCGCCCTGGTTCCGATGGTCTGGACGATATTTCCGGCTGTCGTTTGCGATTGATCAAGCAACTACCCTCTGATCCGCCTCGCGTCGTTCTGACGACGTTTCAGGCACTGATCCAACCGGTTCCCCATCGTGAGGAACTGCATCGAAATTTACGTCAACTTCGCGTTGGTGATAACGTCGATCCCGACGAGCTTGCCCGTTGGCTGGCCGAACGCGGCTATCAACCTGTGGAGGCCGTCGATTCTGCTGGCCAATTCAGTCGTCGCGGGGGAATATTCGACGTATTCGCGCCGGATGATGATGCGCCGTGCCGGATCGAATTGTTCGGGGACGAGGTGGAAAGTTTAAGGCGGTTTTCTCCAGATACCCAGCGCTCGCTCGGCTCGATCGACACAGCCGAGTTTAGCGGAATTCCCGGACTCGATTCACGATGCTGGGGAGAGGGGGGAAGCCCCACTCTCCCTTATAGCCCCCCCTCACCCCATTCCGACTCGGCAGCGAGTGCATCCGCTACCACGGGACATTTTTGCGATTATTTACCAACCAGCTCGACGATTGTACTCATCGAGACGGAAGAACTCATCGAGCAAGGGCGAGCCTATCATGAGCGAATCAGCGACTCCACGGGGCTGTTTAGCGTCGAAGGTGTCTTTCAAAATCTACTCCGTTTTCCCAGCGTTAAAATCAGTGCTTTACCGGCTCCTGGGATTGAGGCTGCTGTCAGTTTGCGCGTTGAGTCGGTCGAACGTCTATCCGGGGAAGTCGCCCGAGTGCGCGATGAGCTTGACGCTGTCGCCGAACGTGATGTCGTTTTGATCGCTTGCCAAAACGACGGGGAACGCAAGCGACTTCTGGAAGTGCTGTCAACGGGCAAATTGGCACAAAGCGATCGGTTAAGGCTCGTCCCTGGGCGGGTGCGTGCGGGGTTTCGATTAGTCGGTGACATAACCAATGTTGTCGTCTTGGGTGGCCAGGAGATTTTTCATCGCGACGATACCCGTCCGTTGATGCCGCGCCGGCGTCTGGAATCGCGAGCTATCGATAGTTTTCTGGAACTCAATGAGGGCGATCTGGTCGTGCATGTGGGGCATGGCATCGCCCGTTTTCGCGGAATGCAGATGCTTGAACGCGAAACGGGGACAGGAACGGGCAAACGTAAAAGCCTGGAGGAACATTTAACGCTGGAGTTTCGCGACGGCGTGAAGTTGTATGTCCCAGTGAGCAAAATCGACCTCGTTCAGAAATATGTCGGCGGACAGAAAAGCGACCCAGAGTTGTCCAAGGTCGGTGGTGTCTCGTGGAATAATAAGAAAGCTCGCGTCGAACAGGCCGTCCAAGATCTTGCCGTGGAGATGCTGCAATTACAAGCCATCCGCGAGGCTCAACCGGGTGAGGCATACCCCGTTGATAGTCAATGGCAACGCGAGTTCGAGGCAAGTTTCCCTTATCAAGAAACACCCGACCAACTCACCACCCTTGGTGAAATCAAACACGACATGGAACGCCCCCGCCCTATGGACCGCCTCGTCTGCGGCGATGTCGGCTATGGCAAGACAGAGCTGGCCATTCGGGCTGCTTTCAAAGCCATCGACACGGGAAGACAAGTGGCTGTGCTGGTGCCGACAACCGTGTTGGCCGAGCAGCATTATCGCACGTTTACCTCACGAATATCGGGCTATCCATTCGTCGTTCATTGCCTCAGTCGATTTCGCAGTGGCAGCGAACAAAAACGTATCGTCGAGTTGTTGGCGACGGGCGGTGTTGATGTTATCATCGGCACCCACCGCTTATTAAGTGCCGACGTTCGATTTAATGATCTGGGATTGGTGATTGTGGATGAGGAGCAGCGTTTCGGCGTCGAGGCAAAGGAACGGCTCAAGCGGTTGCGTAGTCAAGTGGACGTCTTAACGCTGACCGCAACGCCGATTCCCCGGACGCTACATTTGTCATTATTGGGTATCCGCGACATAAGCAATCTGGAGACACCGCCCCCTGATCGTCTGGCCATCGAAACCCGAATTGTTCGTTGGGATGAATCGCTGATTAAGAATGCCATCGTCCGCGAATTGAACCGTGAAGGACAGGTGTACTTCGTTCACAATCGGGTTCACGATATTGAAACGATACGCACCAAATTGAAGAAAATCGTACCCGAAGCGCGAATTGCCATTGCCCACGGCCAAATGACCGACAGCGAACTGGAACGCGGCATGTTGCAGTTTGTGCGACGCGATGCCGACATTTTATTGGCAACGACGATCATCGAAAGTGGTTTGGATATTCCCAGTGCCAACACCATGTTTATCAACGAGGCCGATCATTATGGCTTAGCCGATCTACATCAGTTACGAGGAAGGGTAGGACGAAGCAAAACAAGGGCGTATTGCTATCTCGTCGTCGATGCCAATCGCAAGGTAACGGACGTGGCAGCAAAGCGATTGAAGGCAATGGAGGAGTTCACGTCTCTCGGAGCTGGATTTAAGATTGCGTTGCGCGATCTGGAGATACGCGGTGCTGGGAACATTTTGGGCAATGAGCAGTCTGGTCACATCGCCACGGTGGGTTACGAATTATATTGCCAATTACTCGAAAACGCGGTGAGGACTCTTAAGAAACTGCCGTTGCGTGCGCCTTTGGAAGTAACAGTTGATTTACCGTGGCAAGCGTTTTTGCCCCGCGAGTATGTACTGGGACAGCGATTGCGAATCGAGATATATCGTCGTCTGGGGCGAGTGCGGAAGTTGGATCGTTTGGAAGAATTTCGTGACGAGTTGCTTGACCGCTTCGGCCCCATCCCTGAGCCGACGGAATGGCTATTGCGAACGCAGGAGATGCGGATACGAGCCACAGGATGGAAAATCGACAAAATTTATCTGGAAGGTCCAGGTGACGGCGTGACGGGGCCGACGTATGCCGTATTAGGTTATCGAGGGGCACAGAAGATCAAACAATTGATGCTTCGTTCGGGTGGAGATTTGAAAATAGTGGACGACCGTCGGGCCTACTTCAAGCTGGCTCCGACCCGACTCGATGCCGAGCCGCTTTATCACGATCTTCGGTCACTTATGGGGGCCGCGGTCAAAGAGCAAGCCGATGAGCGCGATACCGAAACCGACAGAGATTGAATATCCCGCAGCGATGACTAGCCAATCACAGACAATATGATCCAGTTTAGATGCAAACAGGTCCTCTCGGGAAACCTCACGGCCTTGTTCCTAGATCGGTAGGTTGTCTTTGTGGGAGGAGTCTTCTGGTGGTATCCGGTCGAAGGGGATAATACCTTATGCCAGGCATCTGATACTTTTGTCGTGTTCGATAGGCCCAAATGCGAACGGATGTCGCATCTTCAGTGGAAAGAGAACGACGTACCGATCACGGTTATGTTTGAAATAGTATCTCTACGATCCGACACGTTGCCGCTTTCATACGTATCAACGCGGCTGTGCAGCCCTTCGGCCTGTGGATCGGGCATGGGACTATCACAGCCCGCGTTTGGAAATAGGCTTTGATACCAGCGGTGCGGAATTGGTGGTCTATCGTCCCAATGGTGTGCGATTTCTCAAGTTTGCTGAACTCGAAGCAGCCAAGGTCGCAGATGAGCAGCGAGCCTCGCGGTTGGCCTATCTGGCAGGACGATTAGTGTCAGCCGGTATCACAGTCAACGAGATCGATGAGTTGCGAGCTTTAACACAGTCTGCGATTCTCTCACAGTCACCCCGTACACCGTTATCCGCTTAGTACTCATACGTTTCTCATGGGTTTACCCCTTGCCGCTGGCGATTGGCCGTGCATGTTGACAGAGCGTGTCCCCTCGCTTCCCTCAAGGAGATTTTTTGCATGTTGCGTTCTATGTGTCCCATTGCGGTACTGGCTCTGGCGGTTGTAGCCGGCCTATCCGTTGCCGACACCGACCCGGCTAGCGGTCTGGCTGAAGCTGATATCACCCTCAAATCGGCTGGGCCGTTGGCCTTCGGGCCCCCCGGTGTCTTGTTTGTCGCGGACCCGGCTGCGGCTACGATTTACGCCATCGAAACGACTGACAAGTCGGCAGAGTCAACCGACCGTCCTAACATTTCAGGCATCAATGAAAAGATCGCCTCGATGCTCGGTACCAAGGCGGGCGACATTCGCTTTGCCGATGTGGCCGTTAATCCGACCAGCGGCACGACGTACTTGAGCGTCGCGCGGGGAACTGGTCCCAAAGCGACACCGGTCCTGCTGAAAGTCACTCGCAAGGGCGAAATCAGCGAAGTTTCGCTAAAAAAGGTTCGTTCTTCCAAGACCACGCTGGCAAATGCAAACGAAAAGAACCGCTCCGAAGCCATCACCCAGTTGGCGTTCCTCAAGGGACGATTGCTGGTCGCCGGTCTGTCTAACGAGGAATTCGCGTCGAACCTGCGCTCGATCCCGTTCCCCTTCGATAAAACCAATCCAGGCGCAGGCGTTGAAATTTTCCACGGCGCGCACGGAAAGTTCGAGACCAAGTCCCCAATCCGTGTGTTCGCTCCCTACAAGATCGGTGATGAGGAGAATATCCTTGCCGCCTATACTTGCACACCGCTGGTCAAACTGCCCGTAAAGTCGATTGAGCCGGGCGCAAAAATTAAAGCAGTGACTGTCGCTGAACTGGGCAACCGCAACCGGCCCTTGAGCATGATCGTCTACAACAAGGGCGGCAAAGATTTCGTTCTGTTGGCCAATAGCGCACGAGGTCTGATGAAGATTTCCCTTGATGGTATCGACAAGATCGAAGGTATCACAAAGCGAGTTTCTGATAAGGCTGGCCTCAACTATGAGACCATTAAAAACAAGGAAGGCGTGCAAAAACTTGACGCCTTTGGCAAGGAACACGCTCTAATTCTCGTCAAGGCCGGCGAATCGTTCAATCTAGAAACGATCGAATTGCCCTGATTGGCGTTGCCTCCGAGCGGTCTTTTTTCTGTTCCGGGGAGAAGCCGGGGAAGTCCTTCTTCCCCCCGGATCACCCCCTTCACCCGTCAGTTCCATTCGCTGATCGGTTTGGGGGGTTAAGGGGTAGAAACGTTCCTTGATCGACAACCATGTCTGGCGTCTGCGGAGTATTCGTATGTTTTTGTTGCTCCTGTTTGCTGCTCCAACCATTTGCCTGGAAGGCGGGACGATCGTTATTAACGGTCTGGATCCTAAAACGGTTACGACCGCAGACGTTGCCGTCTTTGTCGAGCCGCGTTCTAAGGACCAGCCTTGCCTTCTCGGTGAAACGCGCCGAGACGGTGGTAAAATTGTTTTTGTCCCTCGATTTCCCCTGACGGCCGGAGTGAAGTTTCGCGTCGTTGTTGGCGGTTCTGAAATCGTAATCGGTGCACCGAAAATTGAGAAGGACCCAGTCGCTACCGTCCGCGTTTTTCCATCGGCTGATGTTTTGCCCGAGAACCAATTGAAGTTTTATCTTCATTTCAGCGTTCCGATGTCGCAGGGCGACGTATATCGTCACATTCAACTACTGGACGACAAAGGCAAACCGGTCGAACTGCCCTTCCTTGAACTCGATCAGGAGTTGTGGGACGCGAGCGGCAAAAGATTTACCCTGTTCTTCGATCCCGGTCGTATTAAACGAGGTTTGAAACCGCGCGAAGAGGTCGGCCCCGCGTTGGTCGAAGGGCGTTCCTATACCCTTGTTATCAAACGTGACTGGCGAGATGAGGACGGCACTCCGATGAAAGCGACGTTTACGAAAGGTTTCAAGGTAGCCCCCCCGGACGATTCGCAACCTGATCACAAGACGTGGAAAATTTCTCCTCCTATTCACGGTGACGATAAGCCACTACGAGTCACATTCCCCAAACCGATGGACCATGCGTTGACGCAGCGGATGATCTGGGTGACGGATGTCGCCGGAAAGCGAATTGCGGGCGAGATCGAACTCAGCGATCACGAAACCGTCTGGACATTCAAATCCGTTGGTTCATGGCGATCCGGAGACTATTTCCTTGTCGCTGATACCCGTCTAGAAGATCTCGCGGGCAACTGTATTGCTCGCCCCTTCGAGGTCGATATTCTCCGACCGGTCGAAAAAAAGATAACTGCACAGACTGTCCGGGTGCCGTTCCGTGTCAAATGAGTGTCGCCTCGGCCACACGCTGTTCGACCACATCGATCAGTGCAGAATGTCGGCCCAATGGCTCTGCCAGTGTAAAGGTGACGGTCGGAAACTCGGTAGCCAATCGATCGCGTGACTCCGTCAAATCGCGGCGAACATGCACTCCCGCAGACAGGAAATACGGCGACATGACCACAGCCGTTGCCCCTTGTCGTACACAATCTCGCCCGCCATCCTCAATACCGGGTTCGGCCAGTTCCAAGAAGGATGCCACGACAATCGGGTGCCCCCGATTTCGTAGCATGGTCGCTACGTGGTGCAAATCCTCGTTCGCAGGGGCATGTCGGCTACCGTGGGCAATCAAAAGAATCGCGGCCTTCATGAATTCTCTCCAAGCTGTGTCTAAATCGATTGTAGACGATTCGTGCGTCACAGGTTCAAACTTGAAGAAACAGAACCGGGCATGAACGCGAGCCAGAAGTCCTGAGTGTGGCCCCACATCAGAACCGCAAGCGTCAGCAATCGCGAACTATGCAGCGCCGTCGCTCACGTTTGCGGCTCTGATGTGGGGTCTTCAGCAAAACCTGAAAATTTCCTCTTGATTGATTAGAAATTCCCGGCTATTAGACCGTCCATTCGCACGAATCGCAAATCGCTTTCGGGGGAGAGCCTGGTGGGCAAGCCCTCGCCGCGTAGGGGGGTCTGTGATGAAACGGACATTTGGGGCTTTCATGTTACTTGCCGGTCTGACGGGTTGTGTGACCTTCGGGAATAACGGCCAGGGCGACAAGAAAATCCCGATGCCGACCCCGGTTACTGGGGCCAATTTACCTATGGGAATTACTCCCATGGGCAATCCAAGCGTCCCGCCACCTGCGTCCTACACCGCCTGGACGCCGCATCCAGCCCATACGGGTATTGATCCGACTGCCGTTGCCTCTGTCCCGATGATTACACCGGCAGCGGCACCGGTTGCGCCAACGACTTCACTACCGCCGTCATTGCAATCTGCTTCCCTGCAGCCGGCCCCGACGCCTGAGCTGAGACCTATTCCCGCTACGCGTGCTGCTCGGACGCCGGAAATGCCTACAGGAATGGCGGTTGCCTACACTCCGCGTTATCAACCGGATTCCGAACCGAAACCGGAAATTCAACAAACAAGTCTTAATTCTACCAATGACTCTAAATCCGATCCCATGCTTCCCGAAATCATCAACGGTTCCAAAGTGGAGAACCCTCGGCCCCGTAACGCGATGCCTGCGAAAAGTAATCCGACCCCGGTCGTTGCGACTCCACCTGTGTCGCCTGCGGTTGATCCCGCGACGCCAACACCGCCTCCTATCGTGAAGAAAAAGGAAGAATCAGCCCCGTTGACCTCCTCCCTGGGCGGTGCGCCGCTTCTGCGTTTGGTCAACACCAAACGGATCACCCTCAATTTTGAAATCGCCGATGTTGGTTCTTCCGGCGTGTCGGCCGTTGACCTGTGGTACACCCAGGACGGTAAGGAGTGGAAGAAGCACGAAGCTCCGCCGAACGCGAAAGCCTATGTTGTTGAAGTCGATGAGGAAGGCATGTACGGGTTCACTCTGGT
>RGDT01000320.1 GCA_009918525.1 Planctomycetia bacterium | reverse complement strand
AAGCATCTGAACGAGGCCGATCCCGACCTGCTGCTGATCTACTTCGGCCACCCGGACAGTGCCGGACACGGGTATGGTTTTCATCCCCGATCGCCGAAGTACACCAACGCTATCGAGGAGGCTGACGAGCACTTAGGACGGGTACTGGAGGCGATTCGCCGACGGAAAACGTACTCTCGGGAAGATTGGCTGGTAATCGTGACCACTGACCATGGTGGCAAAGGGCGGGGGCACTTCCCCGGTGTGAACGAGCCGGAAATCCGCACGGGATTCCTCATTGTGTCAGGGCCGAGCGCTAGGCGGGAGAAACTGAAGCAGAAGACATTCACCGTTGATGGCGTGCCGACGGCGTTGGCGCATCTTGGCATCACGGTCAAGTCAGAGTGGAGACTCGACGGTCGTGTTATCGGACTGGTATCGGAAAAGTGAGTCGATGATCATCTGGAACCTTGGGTTAATCTTCTCCTGCTATCATACCACTAGGATTGCTCAGTCCTTCTTCGGTTCTGGCATATTTGGAGCGCGACGTTAGGCCCATCAGTGATGTGTTTGCTTAAACCGTCGATTCGCATCGGCTAGGAATGAACTTGGTGAATGGGAGTAAGTTGACTGGATCGTGATACAGGAAAGGGTTTCATTTGTAGCTTATTCGCACCAATCAGCATCTGGGAGTAAGGTGTGTAAGCGATAATTTCATTCTACTTCCCCTGTCTCTTTACTAGAATCTTCTAAGAGTGGTTCGAGGGCGTACGCATGAATCCCGTCGCCGACAATGCTCCTCTGTTGCGTACGTTGTCCCCGGCTCTCCGAGGACTAGAACGCGGTTTGCGCAACTGGCTTTCTCGCAGCCATCGCTATCCCATGTCAACCATGAACCGGTTTGACCTGGAAGGGTTGGCTAATGACCTCCATCGCCAAGCCGAAGCCCTGGAAGTCGAACAACCGCTCCTGGTTGTCATGCTCATGGGAGGCACTGGCGTCGGTAAATCAACCCTTCTTAACGCCCTGGGTGGTGGAAATATTGCTTCGGCCTCGTTTCAGCGTCCGACGACTCGCGATCCTGTAGTTTATTATCACGAATCGATTCGACCCGACCGCCTTGCCGTTGAACTGAAAAGTTGTCGCTTCGTTGCACATGATCGGCCAGCCTTGGCGCAGAAAATCCTAGTAGATACGCCCGATGTAGATAGTAATGACACCACGAATCGGGAAAAGCTACTCAAGCTCTTACCCATTGCCGATATCGTCCTGTACGTGGGATCGCAAGAAAAATATCACGACAAAATTGTCTGGGAACTTTTTCTCCAGCAACGCAAACGTCGTGCCTTCGCTTTTGTGCTCAATAAATGGGACCGCTCTCAGCACGTCGGCGCGGCCGGACTTCGACCCGATCAGGACTTGCTCCGCGACCTCGAAGCTCAGGGCTTCAAGTCGCCTTTGTTGTTCCGCACGTGTGCTCAAGTTCATGTCGATCGCGCGGCTGGACGACCTGCCGCAACGCTCCCCGACGGCGAACAATTTGGCGATCTTGTCAATTGGCTTGAAGCAGGGCTCAGCCGCTTGGAAGTCGAAGCGATCAAGGCACGCGGCGTGTCATCGATGCTCGAACATCTCCGACAAGCTCTCGACCGCGCCGCCCCACCCAACCTCTCCGAAGTCGCCGGACGAGTGCGAACCGCCTGGACCCGACCGCTTTGCGAAGAAGCCACCGCGATTGCCGAGGTGCTGGTCAATACCCTGGAGCCTTATCAACGCGAAATCGAACATCACTTCGCCTTGGAGGGCCGACGCCGTTTTCGCGGTCTCATGGCCGGCTATCTGCACCTTATAACTCAGGCGCAGTTTTTTGGTTCGTCGCTGCAATCGCGTATACCGTTCTTTGGTCAGTCCGCAAGCCAGCCCACCCCTATCGCCTGGAATTTGGCTATGTTCACCAATGCCTGTTCCGATGTCGCGGCCAGTCGCCAACTCGACGCACGCGGTAAGGCGTTAATGAATCGCTTATTGGTCGATGGCGATGGTCAAGGTTTTCCGGTGCCGTTGTTGGCCGAATCCTTGGAAGCGTTGGCGAAAATCGACTGGAGACAACGCTGGTCGCGCGGTTTGATGGATGTGTTGGACTCCGTGGAAAAACAGTGGACTCGCCCCACCGGTTCGCGAAAGCTCGTACAATCTGCGGTCGTTTTTTTGGCCGACTGGATACCGCCCGCGACTCTGCTCGCTGGTTTATTCGTGTTTCTGTATCGCTATTTCGATCCTTTCAATCGCTATGAAAATGTGACGAGAAGCTGGACAGACATCTTTTTGCCCTTCATCGCATTATTGGTAGTTCTGATTATCCTTCACATGTTGATCAACTTATTGCTACCTTTACGATGGGGAGCCATTCGCGACGAGTTCCGCAAGCAATTGGATGCACGCTTGCGACAGGAACTTGAAGCGGTCTATCTGGAGGCTCCCGGTGATGTCGCGGCCAAACTCGCTGAGGAGCGGCTGGCAGCCGACAAACTTATGGGCGAGGTACGCGACGTTTACGCCTGGCTGTCCCAACGCGAACAAGCGGTGGCAGTTAACAGTCTTTACGGAAACCAACGAGATGGCTGAGGGTAAGTGGATCGACGGATTGTCACCCGAAATGAGGCCGGAGAAAGCCGCTCGCCTCGTTTTAGAGACTCGTCTGGCGAGCGTATTACATTGGCTTCCCAAAGCAAGCCGTGAAGCCGAGCATGATCCCGAATACGTTCATCAACTGCGTGTGAGTACCCGCCGTACGGATGCAGCGTTAAAACTATTTCGCGACTGTCTTCCCAAGTGGGCCTACCGCCAAGCTCGTGAACAGTTACGTTCCCTGAGACGAGCCGCTGGTGCCGCACGGGATGCCGATGTTTTACTCATCGAACTTCATGACCGAGTTAAACGTAGCGCGTCCAAAGAGATACCAAGATTAGATTACCTGATTGGGTATGCGATGGGCCTGCGTGCTGGTGCCACTCCAGGCTTAGAAGTTTTACCTGTGGATAGCTTTCGCGAAATCACTCTACCGCTTTTGGACGAAATCCGTGCCCCATCGGAAACATGCCTGATTGATTTGGCGCGAGCCGCGCTGGTTCGACTTACAGAGCGTTTTGACCAAGCTCTCGCGGGCAAGCTGAGCGACTACGCGCATCTGCATCAGGTTCGCATCGCGGGAAAGCGGCTCCGTTATGGGCTGGAAGTTTTCGCAGGCTGCTTTCCGGCAAAGCTTCGCGACGAAGTTTACCCTTACATCGAAAACATGCAAGAACATCTGGGCCGAATTAACGACAGTCGCGTGAACGTCGAACGTCTTTTAATCATCCGGCGAAACTTGAAATCGTGGGGGACTGCCGGGGAGCGAGCCAAGCCAGGAATTGAAACTATGCTTCGTTCGCATCAAAGACGTTTGCCCGGTGAGAGAAAGCGGTTTATGGAGCTGCTGAAAGTGTGGGAAACCGTAAATCTGAAACAAGTTTTGAAATAAAGATGAGCGGTGTGTGCCAACCTCCTGAATCAGCAACTACCAAGCCTACTCTATCGGTCGAGCGGTGGATGTGGTTGCCAATCACTTCCGAAGACCGAAGGAACCGTTGGCCGTTCGTTGCTATGGGTTGGTTCGGACTAGGGTTGCTTGTAGTTTGGGATCCGGTAGCGAACCCCGGCCCGTCTCTTTGTGGGATGCGCTGGATGGTGGCTCTACCTTGTCCCTTGTGCGGCATGACACGCGGCGTCAGCCGGATCATCAGGGCGGACCCTAGTGGAGCGACGTATCACAATCCTCTATCGCTGCCAACCTTTGCTGTACTGATGACTTTGCTACTGCTCTGGACATCCGAAGTGCTTATCGGCCGACGTCTGGAAATGCGGGTGCCCCGCGTGCTGATTTGGACCGGGTGGATGGTTCTGGCGATGGTGTTGGTGGCGAATTGGGCCTATATGATTGCTTATCGCTGTGAAGATGATTTCAAATGGTCATGGCTGGGACGATTGTTAGGGATGGTCGGCTGAGATATCGATGCAGAACGAGGGAAACTGGTTGGACGCGGTGCGAAAAATTTGGCAATCATTAAATAAAGTTGCCCACCACCCCATCGAACTGGAGAGCCGAGATGACATTGAACGAATTTTACGACGAAGTTTCCCGTCATGCCGACACAGAAAAAACGAAAATTGGCGCAGCCGAAAC
>RGDT01000319.1 GCA_009918525.1 Planctomycetia bacterium | reverse complement strand
GGGGCACGCGAAATCGTCGAAACGGTCGTTTTCGTTGTTGTCCTCGTATTGATGCTCAAGTCGTTCGTCGCCGAAGCTTTCGTCATCCCCACCGGATCGATGGCTGAGACCCTATGGGGCTATCAGAAAGACGTGACGTGCCCGAAGTGCAACCATCGCTTCCCCGTTAACGCCTCCGATGAGGCCGAGGGAGGGCCGACTCGTAATTATGTCAGCGGTTGCACCTGCCCCAACTGTCGGCAAAAACTGACACTCTATCCGCCCAATCAAAAACCCGCTGACGATCTCCCCGAAAACGTCGCTATCCTCGATCCGAGTTTCGTGGTCGGGGAATGGGCACCGGCCATCCTGCAAAATCTATTCAACGGCCCTCGAAGCGGTGATCGGGTACTGGTGTCCAAGTATCCCTATGACGTACCCGCCGGAGGACCACGCCGGCTGGATGTGGTGGTCTTCAAGTTCCCCGGCGACGAGCAGCGCCGCGATTTCCCGAACACAGGGCCTTACAAGAATCATGTGCCGATTAACTATATTAAACGCCTGATTGGTCTACCCGGCGAGACGATAGCCGTGCATCGCGGCAAAGTGTTCGTGCTGGCGCCGGAGTTGTCGCCCAAGTATCCCGAAGACGACGAAGCCCGCAAAGACCCCAGCCGGGCCATTCTCATGTGGCGGATGCAGGTTGGAGAATGGTTACATGTAGACGATGTCCGGGCACGCGAACTGTTCAAAGAGCAAAAATTTACCATTAACCGTAAAACGCCCGATGTGCTAACGGCGATGATGCGTTTGGTATACGACAACGATCTACCGGCCAAAGATTTGCCGGGATTGGATTTTAAGCGTTGGGTGACCACTCGGGATAGTGACTGGACCGAGAACGAGGACAACCATACATTTACATGTTCGGGCGGAGCCGATACGACTTGGCTGCGTTATCGGCACGTCTTACGCGATGAACCGAACAAACCGCAACTTATCACCGATTTCATGGGTTATAACACCGATCGCCCCGGACGTGGTGGCTCGACAGGTACGAACTGGGCCAGTGACTTGATCGTCGAGTGCCAAGTGAAAGCCGAGAAAGGCGAAGGCAAGTTCGTCGTCGAACTGTCGCGCGGCCCGAGCCGATACCAGGCCGAATTTGACGCGGGCACGGGCGAATGTGTGCTGGTTCGACTCAAGGACGGGGCGAAAGTCGAAACTCTAGGCCAAGCGGCCACGAAGTTCAAAGGGGCGGGCACGTATAATCTCCGCTTCGCCAACGTGGACGACCGCTTAACGGTGTGGGTAAACGGTTCGCTACCCTTCGGTCATGGCGTGGCCTACGATTCGCCCTTCACCTTTGCACCGACAGCCCACAACGACCTCGACCGGCCAGCCAGCCTGGGAGCATCTGGCGGGCAGTTCACGGTTCGGAATCTGAAACTATATCGCGATACCTATTACACCTCGAGTCGTGACGTAGGTAGCCCCGACGTACCCGGATTTTCGCCGAACGATCCGACAACGTGGACGCAGGTGGTGGATACGCCGTTCACGACCTACTATGTACAACCGGGGCACTATCTGTGTCTGGGCGACAACAGCCCCAAGAGTGCCGATAGCCGAAGTTGGGGATTGGTGCCGGCGCGATTGTTGTTAGGACGAGCGGTGCTAGTGTACTTCCCGTTCCCACGAGTCGGGCGGATTAAGTAGAGCAAGCCGACGACGCTTGTCGGCAATCTTGGTTAGTGCCTCATTCGCGATTCAGTTCGGGGAACAGGTCGGGCGACAATCCTGAAGCCATGACGAGTTCCCTGATCTTTTTATTGGCTGCAAAGCGAATATTGGCGACCTGCTGTTCGCTGAGGTTCAGATAGCCCGCGACCTCTTGATTGGCCCAACCGGCTACCCACAATAATTCCATTACCATCAAACGCGACCAATCACCCTTTTCCCGCCAGTTTCGCACCATTTGAGCCAAACAACGGGCCAATACTTGGCGTTCCAGATCGAGACGCTCTTCACTGCGAGCAACCGACGAAGCTGAGGGATCTTCGGATAGTTGCTTTTCCAGCTCCACCGCGTGTTTGTCGGCCAAGTTACACAATGGATTGCGGGTATTCTTGCGGTGTTGATCCGTCATCTTGTGCGTGGCGATGGAAAAAAGATAAGTCTGTAATTCGAAATTGTCATCGAAATTTGGCAAACTTTTTAGAAAGCCGATGAAGGTTTCTTGAACGACATCTTCACTGATCCCATGGTCGCGAAGACGACGATTCACGAAAGCGTGAAGCCGACCTTCAAAACGGCGAATCAAAGTTTTCCAGGCACGCTCATTGCCGTTGCGAATCTGTTGCACCAACAGTTTATCACTTTCAGTGGGCATCGGTTGTTTCTCTGGCAGTTCAACGAAAATCAGAACCGGAAACGCAAGTGACGGCTCGGGATTCTGCATCCTGGTCCCGCTCGGTTACGCTCGCGGCTGTGTTTTTCCTTGCGCAGCGTTACCGATGAATGTGAATCAGCATATCGCCCCATCTGCGCGACTGGCAATGGAAAAAATCTTAACCCCTTACACGTATCGTATCGGAGCACGAGCCGTTGAACGTGGTCGGGGCGGCTCGTAGGGACTTACTAGCTGCACGATAATCACGGTTAAGACCACAATCCCCACCGCCAACACCGGTCCGTATGGATGCGCCGGACGCAACAGCACCAACACTCCTCCACCGACCAACCCACCCAACACCACCGGCCACACCGCGAACCGCTGCTCGCGGCGAGGGTGGGTCATCTCCCACCAAGGCAGACTAGCAAACACCAACGCATAATAACACAGATAGGCCGCGATATCCGTCATCGGGCCGTTGCTGCGACCATCGACCCAGCAAGCCATCCCGCCGACCAGTCCGCCCAAGCCTAGCATCACCACTCGGCGAGTCCACAGTTCGGGCGTGTCATCGCGCCACCATTTCGACGGCAACAGTACGGCCCAGGAAGCAACCAACGTGACGAAAAACAGCGTAAATAGAAAAGTACCGCCCAGCGGGACCAATAGCAAAGTGACCAGCCCTGCGAACAGAGCCGCCCCAACAAGCGAACCACTCAACTCGATCCAGCTTTGCACGGACACAAAGGAACCGACCGGGCCGATTGGTGAGTGAAGGCTTCCCTCCTTGCCCCGCCGACTCGTGTCGGTGTCTTGAACGACACTTGTCGCCGAGTTCCCCCTCGCCATTTCTCCGGATGGAAAAGACGCAGGAGCTTGGCCGATGGCCTCGACGGCGATGATCAGTTCTTCCATCGACGCATAGCGATCCTTGGTGTCCTTGGCCAACGCTTTGCCAACTATGGTTCGCCATTCGGCCGGTAACTTCTGCAGGTCGGCGGAGTTGGTGAGGTGCTTCATCATGATTTCGCCCGGACTTTGACCGTCGAACGGAACCATGCCCGTGAGCATCTCGTAGAGAATGACGCCAACTGAGTAGACATCGATCTGCCGGTTGTAGTTACCGCTGGAAATTTCCGGGGCCATGTAATAGACCGTGCCGACGGCGCGAGTCTGAGCATGACCCTGACTACCGCCGATGGTTTTGGCCAATCCGTGATCACCGACCTTGGCAACGCCATACTCGACCAACACGTTACCCGGCTTGAGATCGCGATGGACAACGCCGCGGTCGTGCAAATAGGCTACCGCTCGGGCCGTGTCCAGAAACAGCGACCGCACTTGGGGCAAAGGCAGCCCCGTGGGATGACGGCCGATCAGCGTGCTGAGAGATTCACCCGAGACATATTCCATAACGACCCAATGATTCCCCAAACTATCGACGCGCAGATCGTAGAGCCAAACGAGGTTGGGATGTTTGAGATTCAAACAGTGGGCCACACCGCGCAACTCGGCTTGGGTGTTGTCCTTGACGAATTTCAGCGCGACTTCCTTCCCACCGTCGCTGAGAGCTAGGTACACCTCACCAAATGCACCTTTACCGATGCCGCGTTTGATCGTGAAACCGTCCAGCGGTCGTTGCCCGCAATAGTAGGTGAATCGCATTCACACGCTCCGTGGCTCAGACGGCCGGTTCGATGGCAAAGCTAAAATCATCTCCCACAATAACCGCCTGGGCCGGCAGGATGGTACGCCCGGAAACGGGGGTACCGTTGACCGTAAACGACGAACGATAGCGCAACCCGAGACCGTCCTTATTGCGAAACA
>RGDT01000318.1 GCA_009918525.1 Planctomycetia bacterium | reverse complement strand
TTTTGGCAATTGCCAAAATCGACGGGAGCAAGGTGTTGAGTTCCGGCAAGATGTCCCATTCGATGGTGTTGTTCATCGCACGCCGCGACGCGGCCAACCCCTGCTTCGACACCTCCAACCCTGCGGCGAACAGTTTCTTGGGGATGATATCCTGACGCGATCGGCAAAACTTTAACGCTCCCTCTATTCCGTCCTTGTCCAGCTTGGATTGGAAGATTGGCAGAAATTCGTTAAGATTCGTTCCCGCGTTTAGGTTCAGCATCAGCCGCCAGATGACTAGCGCAACTCCAATAATAGACATTGCGAACATCGGCAAAGCAATCCACCAGTCGTGGGTAACGAACTTGACGAAGGCGGACATGAATCACTCCTCAAGAAATGAAGGCTGTTAGCCATGGTTATTCTACACCAGCGTGGGCCGTTCGGAAATGAGTCATCTGGGGTAAATGTCGAAGAAAATTGGAATCGTGATGAAATAAAATTGTCGTAGGGGCGTAAGAATAGATAGAGGGGGTCGCTTGCGTGACGTCCGATTTTCTTGAGTAGGAATCCCTATCATGCGTCGCACCATGCTCGTCCTGCTAACGGGTCTGCTCTTCACCTGCGGTACGCTTACCAGCCGTGCTGCGGATTCAGGCGTACTCACGTTTCAAACGGCGTACAAAATTATGAACGGCGTCCCATTGACGCTGGTCCTCGACCTACTCGACGAAATCACCCGCCGGGAGAGTGCCGAATCCCGCGCCCGTCTTCGCGGTTTGCTGCCACAACTGAAACTCCGAGTCCATTCGGCGTCCCTCGATGTGAGCGTCGAACGAAAAGAGACTATTTGGCGCGGCACAACCACGGTCAAGCTAACCATGCCCGCTGACGTCGAATACCTGGTTGATCTGGATGAATGGCGAGCCGATCACGTCAAATGGGACAAGGCTCGTCGTTTGCTCAAAATTCGACTGCCCGAAGTCAAGATTGGCTCCGTTGTCCCACGCTTCGAAGAGGAAAAAGTCGAGACGATCTCCGATTGGACCCGTCCCAGTTGGTATCGCGGAGGCCGAGCCGCCACCCTTGAAAGCAAGTTACGCCAGGAAGATTACCGCCCGGCCGCAACTCGCGAGGCCGAAAAACGCTTGGACGACGCCCGTCGTTCTGCCCGCGATCAGGTGCGCGATTTGCTTCGTCGCCTCTGGCTACCGCACGGTTCCGATGTTGAGATCGTGGTTGAGTAGACTATCGGATGTGTCATCGACTGTGCGGCGTCATAGAATGGCCCTGAAGGCTCTAACCGGCTAGAGGGAAAGCGGGGCTAGAGAGGTGGGCTTCCCCTCTTTAGCCCAAAAAGCGATACAGGAGTATTTTCCCATGATTGACGCTGCTATCGACTGGCTGGATAAGCATCACGAAGACCTGGTTCGCGATCTGGCTGCCCTTGTCGCCATTCCCAGCATTAGCACCGACGGCGAACACGCCACGGAAATTGACCGCACTGCCGCCCTTACTTGTGACCAGATGCGTGCCGCCGGTCTGCAAAATGTTGCGGTTCTGCGTTCCGGCGATTCCAACCCTTATGCCTACGGGGAATGGATCGGGGCACCGGGTAAACCGACTGTTTTCCTCTATGCTCATCACGATGTTCAACCCGTCAACGATGTCGGGGCGGCTCGTTGGCTTCAAGACGATCCCTTCAAGCTCACCCGACGCGAGGGGCGACTCTTCGGCCGCGGCTCGGCCGATGATAAGGCGGCTATCACCGTCCAACTTGCTGCTATCGCTTCCTGGCTAAAGACAACAGGTAAATTGCCGGTCAACGTCAAAATGCTTGTCGAAGGTGAAGAGGAAGTCGGCAGTAAAAACCTGCTGGGCTTCTTTGCTGAACACAAAGAGCGTTTGATGAGCGACGTGATCGTCGTGTGCGACACGGAGAACATCGAAACTGGCTTGCCAAGTATCACCTACTCCTTAAGAGGTATCGTTCAGGCAAGCATCGAAGTTACCAGCGCGGCCATGCCCGTTCACAGTGGCATGGCTGGCGGCGCGATGGCCGATGCCGCGTTGGCGATGAACGTCATCTTATCGCGGTTGTATTGGAATCGCGGACGCTTGCCGATTCCCGGCTATTACGACCGTGTACGGCAGATGAGTGAACGCGAATTAGCCGCCATGAGGGCATTGCCGTCAGACGAGAGCAAGTGGCGAAAAGATCTGGGCGTTCTGGAGGGGGTGACGTTCGCCACAGAGACGGGGAAGCATGTCTACGAACAGACCTGGCGTCAACCGGCAGTGACCGTCGTGGCTCAGGAGGCGTCGTCGATACGTCAGGTCAGTAATCAGGTCTTGCCGCGGGCCAGAGCAATCGTCAGCGCCCGTATCGTTCCGGATCAGCGTCCCGAAGAGGTATTCGCGCAGCTGGAGTCTTTGCTCACGAACGATCCGCCGTGGGGCGTGAAAGTCGAGGTAAAAGAAACCGGCAAGGTTGATTGGTGGATGACGAATCCCGAAGGTCCGGCGTTTGAGGCGGCTTTGCAATCGCTCGAACAAGGCTACAAGCACAAGCCTGCGATGATCGGTTGTGGCGGAACAATTGGATTCGTCGGCCCGTTGGCGACGTTGTTCGGCGGGGCACCGGCATTGTTACTAGGTATCGAAGACCCGCGAAGTAATGCACACGCCCCGAACGAGAGCTTGGACGAAAGCGATTTCAAGTCCTTGATGCGTTCGTTGGCTCATCTATTTGCTAATATCGGTGGTTTGCCTGGTGGGAAGGTGAAGTAAGATAACACAAGCTAGATCCGTTGGGCAGATCGAGAAAAGCGAGAGAGGGCGGCTTACCCTCTCCCTTCGAGTATCATAATCCACACGATCACGATTGCCGGGTATCACTTCTTCGGCGGCAATTCCAACTTTCGCCAGGCGTCGGCAGCTTTCGCTCGTTCTTCTGCTGGGCCATGAGCATCGTAGGGAATATCGCGTCCCAGGGGAGCCAACCGCGTCAGATGCCAGTGAGACAATTCTCGAACGGCTTGTTTGCGATGCTTTAGATAAGCAATCAGGGTGTCATAAGTCTCGGCCACATTCGGGTCGAAGGGACTGTGCAATAGGTTAAGAATGACATCGGCCTCGACCTTGGTGTAGTGACGATTCTCAATCAAAAGGTCGTGGAGTTTATCGTCACGACCTTCTCGCGCTCCGATCCAGTGCCGCAATCCGATGACAGCCGCTTTGCGAGCGTCATGGTTGGGAGAAGTTTCGAGAAGGTCAACCACCTTATCCACTTCGTCGAGAGCTGCCAACGTCGTGACAACTATTTGCCGGACCATCGCACCGCGTTCGGCAATTTTGTCCTTCAAAGACAAGGCAAAAAAAGCCTGAGCCACCGCTCCGGGTTCCTCGCCTTTGAGTTTACCGGCGTATTCTTTGATGACCTCGTCAGCAAGAATACCTACCTTCGTCGGTTTTGCCTTGGGATCGGCCCAATCAGGGGTTTCCTTCACTTGCTGGGGGCCACCCGGATCAGGACCGTTCACGCTGTCGCCTTGGAAATACGAACGGCCTGGAGCGGCAGCCATCGCCCAAGTGGTTTTGGCTGCCTTAATTTGTACATCGCCTTTCAGAACGAAGATTTCCCATAATTGAGTAGGTTCATCGGCTGTTTTACGTTCTCGGTGGAAGCTCACGCCCGCGGGCCAACGCCCGTACAACTCCAGGGCAACTTGCGTACCCGGCTGAACGAGAACCAGTTCCACGGCAACCTTCTCGGTACGTAGCCAAACCTTGGCCGACCCGGATTCCTTAGTGTTGGTCAGCACAACGCGACCACGCATGAGGGTGAAGTCAAGATCGTAGGCTTTGGAGTCGTGCAGAATGACGACGCTTTCCAGTACGGCTGACGAGGATTGTTCGGGCAGATTGCCCCACAGGAGAAGATCAACCGCCTTGGACGCCGGCTCCAGATTTACCTTAAACCCAGGCAATGCGACATGGATATCGCGACTGTACAGCGTATCGCCGTTGGCGATTCGCGAGTAGGATTTGCCAACACCTTCGCTGCCAACCAATCCGACCTGACTCTTGCTTGTTGCCAACGCCACACGCGGTTCGGTACTCGTCGGTGTGTCGATCGGCCCCGCAGCCCAAACTACCGGCACCAGCAATAACACGGTACACAGGCCCGCAGCAAATCTCATGACGCCTCCCCTTCTGGCCCTGCGCGAATAAACCACATCCTTAGTCTATAAA
>RGDT01000317.1 GCA_009918525.1 Planctomycetia bacterium | reverse complement strand
CGTCGCATGCTTGCTAGTGTCGAGCCCTGTGAATGCGTCTGGCATGCGTGATAGAACAGCAAATCCGTGACGTGCTCTTCAAGGACGATTTCACTTGTGCCATGCTGGAACCAAAACGTCAGCTCCGAGCATGCTTGGGGCTGCAGCACGGGTATCGGCATGTTACGCAGCAATTGCGATACGCCCAAGCTTCTCGTCATCGGATGTGCCAGCCCTCTCCTGCCGTTATCCACATTGTCAGCTGCCACGGCCATGGGCGCGCGGTGGCCGCGCGGCGAGAGCGCTGTGGCGAACTGGCCAGGCGGATGGCCACCTGCCAGGCGCGCGGCACGCGTCTAGGCGCCAGACCCGGTTGGCACCTGGCCCTCCCCACAGAACCCTCGCACGCACGTATCCAGGAGAGTGTTTGATTTGGACGACGGCCACAGGGGACTTGCAGATCACATGAAGATCAGCATGGAAGCATCACACTTGCTGCCTTCTACTCAGATCGGCGTGCTGCATTCCGATCATGCACGGCCCTGATGTTTTGTTTCGGTGATGGCAAAAGCCACCTCGCCCTTTCATGGAGACGGCTCGCATTTGGTCTTGCACCGCACGCGCAAGACACACGCAAAGGATTTCACAATCGGAAGCATGCGGGGACTACTATGCCACGGCGGCGACAAGTATTTCGGGCGCCATCTCCGCTCAAGCAGGGCGAGCCTCTCTTGGGGGCGCCAAGCACTTCCACGCCCGGCGACAACAAGCGTTCCGCTGGAGCCTTCTTCCTCGGCGGCAAGCCCGGCGCTCACGGCGGCGGCGTTTTCGTTGGAAGGCCAACGCTTCCATTCACATTGGTTCCGCTGCTGCTGCGCCGTTCTCGCGGTGGCTCCAATACGCCGCAACCTGGGTCAGAGTGCCATGACTGCCTAGTTCTCTTCGACGAAAACTGTGCCGCTGGCGCAGCCAGCGAACGCAGTGAACCCACACGGCAATCGATGCCAGACCGACACGACGCGGTCTCAATCTGGGGCCCGGAAACTAGGCGCCAAAATGGGTCGGCAAAGGCTGAAGCCCAACAGTTGGGCTTCGGGCTTTGACGCCTTAAACTGGCACCCCTTTTCCGGGCCCCGAAACATGACCATCTGGTTGGCCGCCTGGCCTGGGGCGTTCCTAACAGGCCTGCGGCGAACACAGGTAAACACCTTACCCAAGATCCTGACAGAACACTTTCATATGCACTAACCCATCAAGGAACGCCGCTTTCAAGTTCTGCAATTGAGAACACAACAAAAACGAACGCCTCAGCGCCCGACCGTCCGCACACTGATTGAACACATGGCGCATGTACAGATAACCCGCACGCCCATGAGCGCACCTGCAAACAGATGCCTCTACGCATTCATTGATGCGCACATCTGGAACAAAAAAACAAGTCCCCGGTTCAGACGCGCTTGTCTTTTCTAAATTATGAAACGCGCGCGTTTCAATTCATCCGTTTCCATATGGGTTCAAGTGTTCATGTGTAGTGTGACGAATGGAAGCATAGTTCCTACTTGCTCATGCATGTGCCAAGCAGACAATATGGCATCAAGCACGCACGTATATGGACATGTATGCACGAACATTACTTCGGTGACTTGGTTCTCATATGTATATGCATGTACGCCAGATCTTTACACGCGGCGACTCTGTATTCACATGCTGCCATGTGTCTGCACACGTTTTCGCACATGACTACGTTTCAAGCGCACGCACCATCATACGCGCTCATGTCTTCACGTGGCTGGGCGTGTCCAGGCGCATGGACACGTATCCGTAAAATCGAAAATGCGTGCGGTATTGCCGCGTGCGCGTATGCCTCGCTGCGTGCGCATGTGTACTCATGTATGCAGACACGTATCCAAACGTACTATTTTGCTGTCGCACACGTGCACATTCATATGTAAGCATTACTGTTACATGTATTGACACAAATTTATCTGTACAACAACATGCCGAGTCATACACAGCCGCGGAATCGAGGAAGCACGCAGCGCCCCCCGGGATCACCAGGCTCCCTGCACTGGCACCTGCTTCCACCTGCGATAAATGTGCGCGAACGCTCAACGACACTGACATGGCCAGGCGTACGAAACAAGCGCAGGCGAAAGGCTCTGCGCAACAAGCCAATCAAAAAAAAAGTGCAGGCGAAAGGCTCTGCGTAATTGCCTTCATGGAGATACAAATTGCAAACTGGGCATGCATGACTAGAGAGCACAATGTGGACAACTTGGAAAACATGTATTATGTAGACGCACGAAACAAACCACATGTCGCATACATATATGAAAAGGTTTCCAAAACACACGCGCCTTCTTTTTCGGCTGGACTCGCGCGGCCTGCACCAGTCCCTGCACCCCACAAGGCCGAGAAGGCCGCCCCCGCACGCAGGCTGCGCAACAAAACAGCCTCCTGTCACCCATCGCAGCGCACTGTCGCTCAGACGGCGCTTGCCGAACGCAGCTGCACACGTTTCTGACGGCACCACACGCGCCTGCGCGTCTTCTCTTTGGCCTTCTGCCTCGCCCGCAAGCGTGCAACGAGGGCAGCTTGCACCTCCTGCGTCAAGGACGGCCACCCAAAGAACATGCTCAGTACCGCCTGTATTTTCTCCGCAGCATTCGTCGCCGTGGTCGGCGCTGCCAAGAGGTCCACCTGCTTCGCAAGAGTGCTCGCGCTTGGCCGCTTCGCTCTGACTCGATCAGGCGGCTGTAGCTGGCACGCATACACTGTGACCTGGAACATGACAGGCTCCTTCTGCGGCCGCGCAGCGGACATGGCGCGCCAGACGGAATTGCAAGGCGAGCAGGCGAACGGCTCTGCTGCCACGCAGGCGCGGGTAATGCAAGGCAGACAAATATGCTTTGCACTGAACATTGTGAAAACTGCTGCACGCTACCTCAAATTACGCATACATGAAGAACATGCCGGCGACCCTGCACAGAACCAACATACACGCCAACGATGTGCACCAGTACCGTGGCGAATTCATTCAAAAAAACAAAGCACTGACATTGTTCCTGCCCAGTGCGCTGTGTTGCAGACCTCGGTGAATAATTGCATACGCTTATGATTTCCAAACACCAGTTCTACTGGCTCCTGTCACTCACTCGCCTCCACGTGCGCGACCATCACCAGCGAGAACACACAGCACGGACACAGCCCGGCTGCCGCGTCTGTGCGCGCAGCTGCACGGGACCACGCCGTCTATACAGAGCACGCGGAGCCAGCCTCCGACACGAGCGCGTCGGAAGGCACACCATTTCTTGTCGGTATATATTCATGCGCATGCGCGTTGCTGGTGAGCATGCTGTTGCATCTGTGTTCATGGGTTCGTGGTACCATACAACGCACTGGCAGAGCTCCTTCACTTGCAATTGAGCGCACGCCCGTCGTCCCCACGGAACACGCTACGAATTTCTGTACACTCAAGGCACCGTCCACGGCATGCCAACAGCTGGCAGCGTGAAGCAGCCACATGGGTCGACAGCGGGCAAAAGGCTCCGCTCCGGCACATAGCGATCGCAATCGCCACAGACGCGCAGCCGGCGAGCGGCTCAGCTGCGCGGTTAGTCGGCAATCCACAGCGGAGACGTGACTGCGACGTGCACGCTGTTTGCTACTAACCACTCCCTGTCGGGGTGTGACAGCTGTGCCAATTCCAACGACCAACGGTTGGAAGAAACGATGAGCTGCTTGCGGTAAACCCACACCTGGTAGCTGTGGCAGTTGGTTCCGCTGCTCGCCAAAATCACCGTGCTGAGCGAAGCCTGGAACAGTTTCTTGCACCGGAGAACAAGCTCGCAGGTTGCCTCGTCAAACAGGATGACGTCGTGGAGCAGGGCGTCGTAACGCCGCAAGTCCGGCTCAACGCAGCCGCTGCAATCTACTTCGAGGAACCTGTTACTCGGCGAAAGGCTCGAGCTGAACTGCGTTTTGCCGACACACGACGGCCCTTCCAACACCAAGAATTTGTACCTCATCCGCGTGGCCCGGAAGGACGCCAGCCAATCATCCACAGCAGGAACGTGCCTGGATGGCTTGCGGAGGGGAGCCACTCCTTGCTGCGCTTGGATCTTGCGGCTCTCCAGAGTTATGAGATCCCGCTCCTTCTTCCACTTCTCTAAAGCAGGCAGGAGGCGCGGCAGGTTTTTAGCAGAGCGAACCAACTCCAGCCGAGCCATTTCGTAAGTGATCTTGTTTGCCTGCACA
>RGDT01000316.1 GCA_009918525.1 Planctomycetia bacterium | reverse complement strand
GTAGAAGGTTCTGCAACAACATCATAATCGATTCCCGCTGAAAATCCATCCGGCACCGGTGGAGGCGGCGGCACTGGGGTCTCCGGTACCACCGGCGGCTTGGGCGGAAGCGGAGGTCGGCTCGGACCACGAGAAAAGTTCGTGTCGAAGTCGGGACGTTCCATTCGCTCACCGCGCACGATCACTGGCGGCGGGAATTGAGGTTGCCCCGCTGCTCCCTCATTCCGCATCCGATCGGGACGTTCGGGCAAACGACCTTTGTTCTCGGCCAACTTGAAATAGATTGGCTCGACATCGGAAATGTGCAAGAATCCATTGCGACCGACGCCAAAATCAACGAAGGCAGCTTGAATACTTGGTTCGATGTTAACGACCTTACCTTTGTAGATATTGCCGACGAGGCTTTCTTGATTAGTGCGCTCGACATACAACTCTTCAAGTAGGCCGTTTTCGAGAATGGCAATCCGACATTCTTCGGCTTGTGCCACATTGATAAGCATTTCCTTTTTCATCGCGATCCCTTCGTGTATTGTGCGGTGGAGCAGGCGATCATTACGCATCGGCATCATCCACCGGGTTAGAGGTTAGTTGTGTATCGTCCTGGAGATCCAATCGGGCGCGTTCCAAGATGCAACCAGCATCCGGCAGATCAGAGCAATTCAGCAAGGCGAGGAGTTCATCCGGGCGAGCGGTTCCAGCCGCGGACAAGGATAGGTCGATTTCCAGTCGCCCCGTCGTGGTTTCGAGGCGAATATCGCGGAGGAAAGGACGAATGTCGAGAGTCCGTTTCGGCGGGCGGGTGCGTTCCACGAGACATTCCGGAGCCGCTTTCACGGTGGCGACACGTTCGCTGAGTTCGCGACATCGCTCCAGTGGTACGGTGAGAGCGTAGCACAATCCGACGACCTTGGCACCAACACCAATCGGGATAGACTTCGCATCCAGCAAGCTAAGCCCATGCGGTGACTGAGTACGTAATCGCCGCAAGGCGTCATCCGGGAGAATGGCTTCATCGAATTCGACTTCCACCACCTCGGCCAACCCGACGACGCCCAGAGGTAACGAAAGCGCAAACACAAGCCGGGGATGGGGATGAAAGCCAGCGGAATGATGAACGGGAAGCTGAGCACGACGAAGCATTCGCTCGAACGTGCGCAATAGATCGTGATGACTCAACCAGCGTAGCGAGCCATCCTTGCGGAAGGTAAATCGAATTTTATCAACCGCGCGCAGAGGCACAGTACGTATATTCGGCGTTGAAACCATCGAGAGGCATTCCCGACAGACGGAAATGATCACACGTCACGGAATCCCTAGACAGGGACGGCGGTTTGTGCCGATTCGTCCATTTACCGTATGGGATAAACACCACACAAAGATGGTGCCGGATGGAGGAATACGCACAGGGCCGGTTGTCAGTCGGAAGACCCACTCGAGCCTCCATCACGGGAGTATCGAGCTCGTGGGGGACAAACGGATTACCAACAGGTAAGCCGCAGGATCATCCCGCCCGTTAATCATCAGTGTTCCAATGTATTCAACTCTTCGGCCGAGCCGAAAAGAGGCAATGCGAACGCATTTGCCGCATCGCAGCCGACAGTAAACTGCCAGCCATATCCATAGCATCGCACGATATGTAAAGAACGGCAAGGCCAAAATGTAAGATTGTGACGTGTGAAACAAGGAGAAGGCCGTTACCCTCTCCTTATTCGCGATTTTGGGGGTTTAGGGGAAGCACCCCGACCCCGGTCAACTTGATTCCGAACAAAATCATTTTTTGGGCAGGGAGCTTACATAGTTTGACCCTTTATTCGGGCAGGCTCTCTATCATCCTGCAGTCCCTAGCGACAGATTGCCTCGCGGAGTCTTTGGATCTGGTCGCTCATTGTCCGATGGGGGCGGGGGGCTTTCTGGCCCATTCTCCCTTCCACACGTAGATGGATCACCGCTGGGCCTTTACCGTTAAGTGCCTGCGGACCCAGCGATTGCCAATCGTTGTGTTCGGAAAAAGCATATACTCTGCCGATGCCCGCAGCCCGTGCTAGGGCCGCGAAATCCGTTCGCCCCGCTCCCGCCGGTGGTTGGCCGCCCGTCACTTCGTATAAAGCGTTGTCCAAGATAATCAGGGTCACGTCCGCCGGTGTGTGCGCCAGCGTCACCAGGCAGCCTAGGTTCATCAAGGTGCAACCATCGCCATGGATCACGATTACGCCCCGGGCACTCGCCAACGCCAACCCCTGAGCCAGTCCAGGCGCTTGTCCCATTGCTGAGGGCATGTACGCGAAATCCAACGGCGTGTCTGACAACTCAGGCCATATGGCGACAGCTGTCATCGTTGTGATCACAATTTGTTCGCCACGGTTTCGGGCGATCACCTCCAACGCCTCGTGGACCGTCATCATTGCATCACTCCGGCAATAAATAAAAACGCGGTCCTGGTTCGTTAAGGGCGGCTAGCAAGTCGGCCATAGTACCGTCTAACCAGCGGTACGGAATACCCCATGCTTCGATAATCGGGATCGTGAAGCTTGGGCAGGTGTCAGCGGTTTGCTGCTGGAGATACGCCCGCCAACTTCGCACGCCCACCAAAACTCGTAGCGGCAGTTTCAGATCATGGGCGAAATTGCGCAGCGAGTCGCCTGCCTCAAATAACCCTGTACACTGCATCGCCACCAACGGAGTGCGGCCACCGATGAGTAATCCAGCCGCGATGGCAAGTGCTTCTCCTTCGCGACAAACGCGAATCAGCCGTGGGGTGATCGCGGCGGCTAAGGCCGATTCCCAGCGTCCCAATTCGCTATCGGGTAGCCAGGGAATATCGGTGATGCCTGCCTCACGTAGCGCGGCGACAAAGTCCGACCCGGTGATCATGAACGTACCAGCTTACTTGGACAATCGACGTAAGACGTTTTCCGTAATGCGAATGACGATGGCATCGCCTCGGAGCCCGCGTGCCCAATCGGTAGTACCGACCGTCACGACGGTTCCGCCGCGGGTGTATGTACCGATGACGGCGTGGCCGGTGTGACCCCGCGTCCATTTTTCGTACCACTCGCAGTCATCTGGAGCCCACTTGGTCGGGGCCGTTGCCAGGACCTTGAACCCCTTGGGCGTGCCATCGGTGTGCGTAGGCGTCGGGATGCCGTCCTTCCAAGCCAACTCGCAGCCATCGCATTCGTAGCCAACGACTTTGAACTTGGCCCCAAATTCCTCGCCGCGTTTCACTCCGGTACCTTCAAACAACCAATGGTCTGGCTGGTGCATGGTGAACGCCCCACTGCCGTTCATTAGCTGGCCGTGGCTCTTGTGGTAGCCGCCGTGCAGAAAGCCTACACCTGTTAAAGTATTCTCGGGTCGGCCTAAGAGGTGATGACTCCACAGCGTGGAAAGGTTTTTCCGTTCTCCCTTAGAGAAGAAAGGATCGGCCCGATACGCCTGTTTGTAGCAAGTCAGAGCCGTTCCCCCGTCTTCGGCTCGCACCTGCCAACAACAGGTATTCCCGCTGAAGAAGGCGACATGGCCACCGGCGGCAATGTACGCTTCGAGGTGGTCGCGCATTGGCCCCGACCAATATTCATCGTGTCCGACGCTCAATACAAGCTTATACGCCTTCAGTAGTTCCGGCCGTTGTGCCAGGTCGAGGTTTGTTGCGTATTCCAACGGCCAGCCGTTTCCTTCGGCCCAGCGGACGAAATGTGATTCCCACGAATCGAACTGGCTGGATTGGGGGCGATGGAACGAAACCCGACGGCCCTGCACCTTATCACGCGCATGATAGCCATAAAGGCTATAACCGCCAAAGTTGGTGTAGGCGTTGTAGGTATTGGTGGCGAACTGAAACAGAATCTTGCTTGTCTTGCCAGGTGTCGCTGCTCGAACAACGAAGAATAGCGGTGCGGTGTGCTTGTTGCCGTCTTTGTCGCTCGCTTCAAGCCGTACACGATAGTAGCCGCTTCGCCACGTGGGCGGGATAGTGAACGTCCACGAAACGGGCCAACGGCAACCGTTGGCTGAGGTGTCCGCGGGAATCGGATGAACCGCGCCTAAAATTGCTTTTTCCGTGTGAACGACTTCGTCGGCAACGCCGGCCCGGCTGATGATCAGATCGTAATTGGAAGCCGCACAACTGACGTGAAATGACACTTTCTCGCCGGGAGCGTAGCTTTGCCGATCAGTGTAGCCGTCGAGCGGGAATGCTTTCGCCGATGGGCCAGGAGCCAAGACATAGCGCAACTTCGGCTCGAAAGCGTCGGCCTGGCGTTGGAATCCAAGGTCGTTGGGATGTGACGAGTCTACCGTTCCTTCGTCGTCGTCACCTAA
>RGDT01000315.1 GCA_009918525.1 Planctomycetia bacterium | reverse complement strand
TCGCTGACGGTCAGGGAGCCCCGGCTTGAATCCAGCGGAACACCGCGAGAATCTCGGAATCCGACAGGGGCTCTTTGCCGGCCGGCGGCTTGACCTCCTCGTGCGCGGCGGGCAGAAGGATCATCCGGAACAACCCCGATCGGGCCGGATCACCGGGCACCACCGCGGCCACACCGCTGGCACCGCCATTGAGCAACGACTCCCGCTGGTCGATGCGGAACCGCCCCTTCTGCTTTTCCGGCCCGTGGCACGAGAGGCACCGGGCCTCGAACACCTTCGCGACGCCGGCGCCCAAGGCCGACATCGACGGCGACACCCGAGCCTGAGTTGGCGTCGAATTCCATCGATCGGCTGCAAAGCCTGTGCGACGAACGTCGGCAATTGCACGATCAAAGCCAACTACAACGCTGGTTGCACGGCTGGTTGTTCGTGCATGTTCCGCTATCGCTGACTTTGCTCGTGCTAGGCGTCGCTCACGCGTTCTTTTCGGTGTATTGGTAGAGGGGGTTCTTATGCTCTCGGAATTCCGCTCGCAGCGTAACCTCTCCAACTGGCTTGAGTTGGACTACCATCATCGCCGCCGATTGCTCCCCGGTTGGAGCTGGTGGCTCCTTGGAGGTTTATTGCTTGGATTGGTTTCACTCGTTGGACTGTACGCGGCCAGTGGCGACCGAGCATTTCAAGCGGGGCCTGTCAGTCGCCCGCACGCCATGTTCAACAACGATTGTTCCAAGTGCCACACCAACAACGGTTCCACATTCAGCCGATTATGGCTTGGCGATTCGGTTGGTTCGGTGAGTGACGAAGCCTGTTTGAAATGTCACACCGGGGCGATCCACAACAAACATTCAGGACCCGTGGGCCATTGCGTCCTGTGTCACAAAGAACATCGCGGACACGATGCCCTCGTCCGTCAAACCGACGCTACTTGTACACGCTGTCATCAAGACCTCAAAGCCGTCTATCCCGAAACGAAACACGCGAACCGAGTGACGGCGTTCGATCCTCGGAACCATCCACCGTTTCCGAAGCTGACCGATTCCGGCACGATTAAGTTCAATCACTCGGCCCATCTGAAACCGGAAGAGGGTTTACTGACGGGACGCGGGCCCAACGGTGAGAAGGTGACCAAGAAACTTAGCTGCTCCGATTGTCATGTCGCGGAAGACGACGGCAGAACTATGAAACCGGTTACCTACGAAAAGCATTGTCAGTCATGCCATCCGCTGGGAATCAATCTGGTAGAAAAATGTGACGATCCGGAACGGCTCAAGTTGGCGACTAAGTTTAAGCAGAAGTACCAGCCTCGACTCGACCATCCGCACTCAGGACAGTCGGCGGCCGTCGTCCGGGCGTCGATTCGCGACTCGCTGACGCGGTTTATCCTCGATCCGGCGCACGCGGGATTTCTGGGTGGGGAGTCTCCACCACCCCGAGCCTTAGCAGATCGTTCTTATCATGTTCCGAATAAAGCTGTTTTTGAGTGGGTCAACACTCAGATGGTTGATGTGGAGCGGATTCTATTCGATGGTCCGGGTGGTTGTAAATACTGCCACACCGTGAATTCGACCACGGCGGATGGTTTGCCTGTGGTTGCGCTGCCCCAGATCGCCTCGCGATGGTGGAAGGGAGCGCGATTCTCTCATGATCCCCATCGCTCGATGCAGTGCCAGGAGTGCCATCCGGCTCAGGCAAGCACTAAAACCAGTGACGTTCTGATACCGTCACAAGATTTGTGTGTGCGTTGTCATCGTCCATCGGGCGGAGCCGGGGCCGGTTGTACGGAATGCCACGTCTTTCACGACGAAGCGTTGCAGCGAGCAGGTCGCGCAGAACGCGATTTACAAGTTGATTGGCTGTTAAAGCGAGGACGCTAAAGCCGATGCAAGATCTCATGCCCGGTCGCAAGACCGCAGCCGCCTCGCAGCCGCCTGCCTCTTTAGAGCGGCATGCGGGCGATATTGATCTGCCGTTACCGCTCTACGAGATGAAATCGTTGCCGGGCGTAACGGCTCGTACCATTCGCATGAATCCTGGTACGCTCAAGCTGAGGCTCTACCGTAAGGGCGAGACCATTTGCCGCCAAGGCGAATCGGGATGGACGGCTTTCGTGATTCTAACCGGTGACGATTTGCGTAATCTGCCTATCGAGCGTGACCGCTTGATGACGGAATTGCCCGACAAAATAACGAAGGCCAAGCAGACGAACAAACTCGAAGAAGCCGAGACGCTGGAAGCGACGCTCGCCGAACTGAAGCAAAAAGGCGCGACACTGCCGAAGCCGTTACCCGGTGAAGGCCCAGCCGCGACGGTTTATGTTGATAGTACACCAGCGGTAACACCGACATTCTTCGAGCGTTGGTTCGGAAAGGGCCTTGTAGGCAAAAATCGACCGCGTGTCATCAACATCGACGCTCCGACCGTCGTCGATTATGGAACCCGCAAAGCGGACTTGCCCGAAGGTGCTTTGTTTGGAGAGTGGAGTTGCCAATACGGAACGCCCCGATCGGCGACCATCGTCGCGGCCCGCGATTGCTATGTACTAGAGATGCTCCGGAATATCCTGAACTTCGTGCTGAAGGATGAAAAATTTAAGGCCAAGGTCAAGCAAAATTATGTCAGTGGGGTGTTGCAAAACCATCTGGCCGGTCTTTCGTTTTTGGCTGATTTAACCCAAGAGCAATTAGCCGAAATCCGTGAAAAGGTCGGTCTGGAAAGCTATAAGGACGGTCAAGTGATCTTCGACCGCGGCGACCCCTCTGATTGCCTTTACATCGTTCGGCGCGGCTTGGTCAAGGTACTGGTAAACGACTGGCCGTTGCTAACGACAGACGACATAAAGGACGTATCAAAACTGACGTTCACCGGCGAGGCGGGGCGGGACGCTATCGTTCGAGCGCTTAATGCCGTGTTGCGAAAACGCGACTTGACCACCGAGGCCGGTAAACCGGCTGCCGCGCTCAAATTGTTGGTGGAATCTGCAACCTTCAAGAAAATCTTGGCGGAAACGTTGCCTGCAAAACCGGATGACTGGTCCGATCAGGATTGGCGTCGTTTCAACCGTTTGGTACTCGAAGCGGTTTGCCCTGGAGCGTTGCGTCCGGTGACCCGTTCGGATCGACCTGAGTCGCTCCGGCGGGCAGGGTCAGAAAATATCTTGCGATACATGACCCAGGGCGACTTCTTCGGCGAAATGGGCGCAGTGAGTGGTGATCCTCGTTCGGCTACCTGTATCGCTTATGTTCATCCTCGACCTGAAGCCGGTGAACTTGATGCGGCGGGCGACCGTTGGCGAAAAGAAGAGGAGCGGATCGAGTTGGTTCGCGTGCCCAAGCAACTGTTGCTTGAATTGATGGCGAAGTATCCCACGGTACGCGAAAAGATCGACGCCCAGATTAAAGCCTACCGCGAGGCCAGCGCACGCCAGAAACAGACGCATGGCTGGGAAGGTAGACAACCGGCGTATCAGTCGGATCGGTTTCAGGAGTTGGGACTGGTCCAAGGTCAAAAAATGATGGTCATTGATCTGGACCGCTGCACTCGCTGTGACGAGTGCGTCCGGGCCTGCATCAACACCCATCCCGATGGCCGTACTCGTTTGTTCCTCGATGGTCCGCGATTCGGTCGTCATCTCATTCCCACGACGTGCCGAGCTTGTCGTGATCCGGTGTGTATGATTGGTTGCCCGGTCGGCTCGATTCGCCGTGGCAACAATCTCCAGATCGTGATTGAAGATTGGTGCATCGGGTGCCAGTTGTGTTCCAAAAATTGTCCTTATGGGTCGATTCAGATGCATGACCTGGGGCTCATTCCACAGGAAGGGCATGACTGGCAAGTCCGCGGCCAGACCGGCTGGCACGACGTGCGTTTACCCCTACTATACGACGCCGATCTTGAAGCGATGCTGGCTCTGTTGCGCACCCGTTCCTTGGAGTTTCGCCGTTCGTTCGATGTGAAAAAAGAACATCTGGAAGGGGAAGGCGGATTGAAACTGGTGATCGCGACAAACGATGCTGCTGTCAAGGTTGAGGGTAAGGGCAAGACGGCCAAGCTCGTCGGATTCATCCCGGTAACGCTGAACGGCATCGCGTTGCCGTTAGAAGGTTGGACCATCGAGCGCGAACAGTATGTTTTCGAGCTAACAAAAACAGAACGTGCTAAGTTTCTGCATCGTGGGCGTAACTTGCTTTCCATCAAGGTAACGGCCCCCGATACGGGGTCCGGCACCCTTTTACAGGCCGCCATCGACTTGATTCAATCGACGGGAGCGGTCATCCCACTCAAGGCGGTCGTTTGCGATCAATGCAGCACCTTGCCCGG
>RGDT01000314.1 GCA_009918525.1 Planctomycetia bacterium | reverse complement strand
CACCTACGCCGAGATTGTGGAAGGAGTTATCGGTCCAGTTATCGCCGACATGGCAGCCGTTACATCGAGCCTTGCCAAAGAAAAGCGTGCGACCGGTAGCCAGACGCTTCGCGACTTCGGGAGCCTTGGCAGCGTCTGCATCCGGATCGAGTTGCAGAGCTTTCAGGGCCGAGACATCTTTAGCGGCAAAGGCTTCCTTGAGAACCTTGGTGTAATCGCCCGTTTTGGGATTGGCATCGCCGGTGCCGCTTGCCGCGAAGCGTTGTCGCGCTGCCGCTTCGGCTCGGTCCTGGATGGAGTTACCCGACAACACTGTCCGCTCGAAGGCCGCGATTGCCTTAGCGGTGTTGTCGCGGTTGGGCAGCGTACCGAACACCCCCTTGAATGCCGCAACGTACTCCGGGTCATCTCGCAATCGCTTGACCGCTCGTTTCCAGGCATGGCCGTCACCGTCAAACATCTCCAGCGAATTTCCCACGGGGCCTTGGGCTTGTTCTTCCAATGAGGCGGCGCGGCCGTCCCAGAATTGCAGGGCGTTATAAGCCGTGTTAATAACCGTGGGAGCGTTAGCACCCCCGAGCTTGCCGCCGATGCCCGTGCTGACTGGCGATTGGTCGGTGAAGCCGCGTTTCGGGTCGTGGCAACTGGAGCACGAAACGGTTCGATCCGATGACAGAATGGCGTCGTAGTACAGCTTGCGGCCCAGGTTCCACTTGGCCACCGTCATCGGATTCTCTGCCGGGATGGGCGGGTTGGAGGTGAGGCCAAGCGGGACCTTGATCTTAACGACCTTGCGTGTGACGCTTTGGCCGTTCGGGCTGGTGGTGGTTTCCTCGCTCTCGTTCCAGAATTTGTCCAGTTTGGCGTATTCGGGCATATTTTGGTTGACGAAGGTAAGAGGCTGGACGTCCTTGAAAGGCGTCATCCAACTCGGGTTGGGCAACGCGAAGTCAGCGTCGGCCAGAACTTCATCTGTTTTCGGAGTCGAGCCTTTCTTGTCGGCTTGGGCGTACAGCACACTCACAGCGGTCACACCCAACAAGAGCACGACTAGGCTACCGGAGAGCAGCGCCTTCAGTCTGCAACACATAATTATCCCCCTGAAAATCAATATCGGTCACCCTCTTATTGTAGGTTGTCAGGTGCCACCGACGCCAGTCGGCGGTACTCTTTCCCGCCGTGTATCAATCCGCGTCCGATCAGCCGATCAAGAAAAATAATTTAATGGCGAGCGGGGCGTGTCACACGTTCTGCGCGCCAGATCAGGGCGTTGACACGCCCTGATCGCCATTAAAGTCATTATTTTACGCCGATTTCTCCAAACACACCCAACACGACAGAGGGAGAAGTCTTTACCTTCGCTGACTTAATTCCACGTTCGAGGAATGGCGTTTGGTCTACAACGCCCACAAAGGTGTTCGGAAGCAGCATGTTTTGCGTCACCGACTGTACTCTTCCCCAGTCGTTGGACGTGTAAATCGATCGTATCAAATCCATCCAATTGGTTTTCTCCATGCCGTTTTCTTCCGGGCTCAGCATCGCTTCTTGACCTGCCGGCAGATTCTTGACGCTGTAAACGCTTCCTTTTTCGTCGGCAACATTCAGCGATTGCAAATCGGCACCCAGCGCATTCACAGCGAAGAGACGGCCTTGGGGATCGCGATACAACGATACTCGGGCTTTAACAGAGGTTTCGCTACGCCGCAGCGTGTAATGAGCAGGAACACGGGCCGCAACCCAACCATAGCGCAAATGTTGCTCGCCGGTCCACTCGATGGTGCAGCTATTTTTTTCGGTGCAATGGTCACTGCCCATCGGCAACACTTCCACGTCCTCGCTGAAACGCAGTCCGTCGCTGGGGGTCATCGGACTGTAAAAGGATGCACGGCCCACCGTCGTCGCCCGTTCCTCGATCTGATCCAACAACGTGATACCCGCCACTCGTACCTGGCTAGTCCACCCCTCGGCAATCAGCAGATATCCGAGCAACAACAGACAGGTAACGGCTGAAATTGCCGGAACCGTCCACAGTAGCCACAATCGTCGCTTGATCTGCGTCAGGACGATCAAGTTCACTGGACCGATGGCGATAGCGAAGAGAATCATGAGAATGAACAGCCCAACAACGGGAACGCTAACTTCCTCAACAACGGGAAACGATTGGTGGAGATCCATCGGTGAGCGAGACGAATGCCAAACCATGCTACTCGACTGAATGGCCAATTGTAACGCCGTCCAATCGACTTCCGGCCAGTCCTTGGACGATGGATTGGGGTTATACCAGCACTGGCCGAACCCAACCGCATAGACCGACCAGTTCGTATCGTTTGGCTGCTGATTTGGTGCCCGCGACAAACCATCGCGAATCCATGCTCGCGGGATTGCCGGTTTGCCTCCACCGATCACGACCAGCACGCCGCCCGTCTCCGCATAGCGCCACAAGGCTCGCAATACGCGGCGAGTGTACTCCGAACTGGTCGCCAGTTCGTTCATGTCCTTGGATGTGACTACAATACCGTCGTAACGACTATAGCCGAGCCAATTGTCGCTCCAGGCGGATACCGGTACGGTCGAACGAACCAGAACGCTATCGAGGTAGTTGATTTCACCACCCCCCAATCCACCAGCAGCGGCCCGGAAGAATCCTTCTTCTAGTGCCTGGGTGTGAAACGTAAAAGTTTCCACACCGATGCCCGCAACCTTCTTCGGCGTCGGAAAAACTGCCATACCTCGACGACCGCTCGAACCGAGCTTAGACCCACCCCCTGTGACCGGCCGTAACGTGAGAGGCTCGCTCATCGCTATTCCGTCGATGGTCACTCCTACATCGTTACCGTGAGGCGACGGCCGAGCCGGATACGCCAGCGACAGCGTGACCATTCGCCCCGCTGTCACCTCGACGCTACGGCTGACCGTTAGCGCACCGTCACTCCTGCTCGACTTTTGCTTCGGTAGCGACAACGTGACACGACGCGGTTTATCCCCTTTGTTCTGGACCAGAAAGCGGTATTCGCTGTAGCCGTGTACGTTGTCTTCTCGCGGCTCCGCGGCGGGGGTGATCTCGATATCTCCGAAATTTACACCTGCTCGTAGCGGCAAAGCCGATAGGCTAAGTGCCACGATGAACAGCGTCAGGCGGTTGGGGATCATTGCGCCCTCCCAGGCAGGCTGATGTCAGCGGGTAGATTTAGTTCTGTCGCGTCAAGTCGCTTTAATAAGTCGCCGATCACCCCAAACGTATCCACCCGGTCTAGCCGGGCCTTATAGTTCAGTATCAGCCGATGATTCAGCACCGGGCTAGCGACGGTCTCGACATCCTCGAAACCGACGGTCGGTCGGCCGTTCAGCAAAGCCACCGCACGGGACGACTCGGCCAGAGCGATGGCAGCGCGGGGCGAGGCTCCGTGTGTCACATAGTTGGTCACCAGCTCGGTAGCGGGCGATGTAGCGAGCCACTGGACGCGGAAGAAAAATCCGTTGCATCGCCGCGAATAGACGTTGCAAGTCGTCGGCTTTCAACAAAAAATCGGCGCGGGGAGGCGTGCCGTGGCGGCGGTAATGATGCCATCTTTATTGGCGCCAATCTTCACTTTCATCCACGATCCGCTGGTTGGGCCAGTCGCCATCAACACATCGGCACGGGTCATCGCCATTTGCACCGGTTTGTAACCAGCTTTTTTAGACAACAATGCCACTACTGGCTCCAAATAAACAGGTATTTTGCCGCCAAACCCGCCCCCAATTTCGGTGGGCACGATCTTGAGCTTAGATTCGGGGATATGCACAATTTTTGAAACTTGGCTCCGCACCGAAAATGCGCCTTGAGTGCTGCACCAAATCGTCAAATTGCCATCGGCACTCCACAAGGCGGTGGCGGCGTGTGGCTCAATATAACCCTGATGCACCATGCTGCTCCAAAACTCGCGTTCGACCACAGTGCCACCGGCTTCTAAGGCCTCGGCAAAGCCTTTTTCAACATCGCCACGTTGGTGTTGAATGTGTTTTGCGATGTTGGTTGGGCTATCGCTATGAGCGCCGCCCTCTTCGGTGCGCAGGTCGTGCAACAAAATGGGGGCATCGGCCTTCGCCGCATCTTTTACTGACAATACCGCTGGCAGTAGCTCATATTCCACCCTAATCAGCTTGCAGGCTTCTTCGGCAATGCTAATACTGGTGGCAGCTACGGCGGCAATGGCATGCCCGTGATACAACACTTTGCTACGGGCCAATATATTTTCGCTAACATAACGTAAATTTGCAGTGCTTTCACCCAAATCAGCAATAATATCGCCGAGGTCAGGTAGATCTGACGCCGTCAATA
>RGDT01000313.1 GCA_009918525.1 Planctomycetia bacterium | reverse complement strand
CCGCCGAACTGATCGAAGACGAGATTAGCGGGTGGCTGGTTCCGCCTGGGGATGCGATGCTGTTGGCTCGGCGTATTTTGGATGCCCTAGAGAGTCCGGAACATCTGAGTGAGGTGGCTTTCCAAGGTCGGCAAACGGTCCTGGAAAAGTTCGGCTTTCGCGAACAGGCATTAGCATACCTAGAACTAATCGGCCGACTAACGGGGAAAGGAACGATCGCGCGGTCGTCGCCGGAGGAGTCGTCATGCGAGCGATGACTCGCCCTGTGCGGGTTTGCTATGCCATCGACGAACTGGCAAACGCCGGGACCGAAACGCAGTTGCTCGCCCTAATTCGCGAACTTGACCGCTCGCGGGTGATGCCGTCATTGGTCTTACTTCGTGGCGAGAGTGAGGTGTCGCGAGCGTTGGAGCCCAACTGCTGTCCGGTGTTGCGTCTAGGCCTTGGCCGGTTGCGCGATCCACGCGCTGCGCTGGGTGGCTGGCGGTTTCTGCGCTTTCTGTGGGAGCAGAAGGTTGATGTCGTTCAGACATACTTTCCCGACACTACCTATTTTGCTGTGCCCATGGCTCGTCTTGCCGGAGTGCGGCACGTTGTTCGCACACGAAATAACATTGGCCACTGGCTGAAGCCCCTCGATAAACAACTGGGCCGTGCGTTGAACGCTCTCACGTCGGCCACGATTGCGAATTGCCGCGCCGCACGCGAAGCCCTACTTCGCGATGAGAGGCCGGCACTGGCCCGGGTTCACGTTTTGGAGAACGGCGTGGACCTGGGCCGCTTTGCTCATGTGAGCAGCGAAAATAGAGAAAATCGACCCCACAGATGCACAGGAAAAACAGAGGATAAAAAACATCATTCGAGTATTTCGTTGAGACACTGTGGGTTATCTTCAGTGGAAGATGCACGCACGGTTGTCGGTGTGGTGGCCAATCTGCGACCCGTCAAGGGGCTCGACGTTCTGATCGAAGCCGCCCGGCATTTGCCTGATGTCGTGTTTCGGATTGCCGGCGAAGGCGAACAACGGTCTGCTCTTCAGAAGGTCATTGATAGCTTGGGCTTATCAACGCGCTTCACCCTCTGCGGCGCGGTTCACGACATTCCCGCTTTTCTTGAGACGCTCGATGTTGCCGTTTCGTGTTCACGGGCCGAGGGTATGTCCAACGCCATTCTGGAATACATGGCAGCAGGTCGGCCGATAGTGGCAACATCGGTTGGAGCCACGCCCGAGGTGGTTCGTGACGGAATTGACGGCTTGTTGGTTCCACCAAGTGATGCGTTAGCGTTGGCCTCGGCGATTCGTCGCTGCGTCGAAGATAAATCGCTGGCCTTTCGCCTGGCTCAATCGGCTCGCGAACGAATTATGGGTCGCTACAGCCGCAAGGCCATGGTACGCCGCTTCGAGGATTTCTACACCCGGTTGGTTCACGGAAGGGCCATGTATCATGAGACCACAGCCTGACGTCCTGACCGACATTCCTGGAAAGCCTGGCCGCTTCTGGGGTGATGCCACTCGATGTGTAGGCCCAACGCGCCCACCTTCTTGGTTAGTGCGTCTGATCGGCTCCGCTCGCGCTCACGACGTATGCGGCTCAATTGCTGCTATTCGCATGATGTGGATGCGGCACGCTTACGAGGGGGTAGTGACAGATGGTGGCGCGAGCGGCCAACTATTCGCTTTGCTTCAGATGCTCGTGCCGTGGGGGCGGCGGCGTCATGTGATGATCGATTGCAACTGGTATCAATCCCCTTCGCGGATAGTAAAATGGCTCAAAGGGTTGCGTCTTCGGCTTGCATCGCGGAGCGTTGAACGCTTTGTTGTTTGGGCCAGTCACGAAGTCGAAGACTACGCCCGTGTCTTCGGTCTTCCGAAGCGCAAGCTCGAATACGTTCCCTTTCACACCACCCTGAACGGCTACGACTACGAGGTGCGTGACGACGGCTATCTCTTCGCGGGGGGTAATTACGATCGCGATTATCCGCTACTGGTCGAGGCGGTTCGCGGCCTCGACGTACCGACCTGGATCGCGACGACGCGTCCGCAACAGCTTTCTGGGGTGACGTTGCCTCCTAATGTTCGTATCGAGGGGACGACGGTTGAAGGTTTTCGCCGAGCCATGGCCGCTGCGCGGGTGGTCGTTGTGCCGATGGCCGATGGTTTGTTGCATTCTGGCGGCCAACAGACCGTGTTGAACGCGATGTATATGGAAAAGCCGACGATTGCCGTGGGGCCGAAGTGGGCCGGTGACTTCATCGAAGATGGCCACAATGGATTACTTGTGAATTACGGTGACGGGGCGGGGCTACGTCGGGCGATTCGGTGGGTGTTGGAGCAACCCGAGGCCGCCCGAGTCATGGGGCAGCGTGCGAAGGAACGCGCGTCATGGTTCACGACCGAGCGAACAATGCGTTCCGTATATCGGATCGCTGTCGGCAAATCACAGACGACGCCAGAGTCGCTTAAAGAGGGTTCACATTCCCCCCTCGTCTGCACGCCGGGGCGTAGAGCCTCCGACACGGAAAATCGCGTGTTGAGTGTTGTTCGTTGGCCGGTCGGAGGTATTCGCACTCATATTATTTACACCTACGAAACGCTTGTAGCGGCCGGGTATCGCTTCACGTTTGTGGTGCCCGACGACGCTTCACGATCTACCTTTGAACGGTCACTGGCTCATCTTCCGGGATGCGAGTTTATCGGCGTCACCCTGAAAGGGCCTAATTGTACGATGTGGCCAAAAGTTCGCGAGCAAATCGCTACGCGGCGTTACGGATTGATTCACTCTCACGGCTTGACGGCGGCGGTCCATACGGTGATTGGTCGATGGGGCCGGAATGTTCCCCACTTGGCGACGGTTCACGATGTGTTTCGGCCCGATCAGTTCCGGGGACTGAAGGGTCGTTTCAAGCAAGCGATTCTCGCCCGTTTGGTCAAACAGATAGACACCATCGCATCGGTATCGCGAGATGTTCAAAGCAATCTACTCGAGTATCTTCCCCTCGTCGGTCAGCGGGGGGGGCCACGTCTGTTGGTCGTTCCCAACGGTATTGATACGCAGCATTATCGTGATTTAGTTCCTCATAAGGTGCGGCAGGGGCGAGGGGATTCTCTCGTTCTGGGCTTCATGGGCCGATTCATGGAACAGAAAGGGTTTACCCATCTGCTCCAGGCATTGCAACGACTTCGCCGTGAAGGAACGAGTCGGCCGGTGCATTTGGTTGCAGTGGGGTCGGGGGATCGTCGCAAAGAGTCGGAACGCGAAATAGCGGAGCGTGGATTGTCGTCGATGGTCACAATTCACGACTTCGTGCCGGATGTGCTGCCGTTGTTGCAGCAAATTGACGTGATGGTGGTACCTTCGCTGTGGGAGGCGTCGTCGCTGTTGTCGATGGAGGCAATGGCGGTGGGCGTGCCTGTCTTGGGGTCGAACGGTGATGTCGATGACCTAACGCGGGCACTTCGTGCGGAATTAGACGCCGATCGCTCTGCCGAAGCCCGTGCCTTCGCGGTATCGGCTCGCGAACGCTTCGATGTTCGACAATACGCTTTGCGTTTTCGTGATGAATTTGACCGCATGTATGAATGCGGCTCAGTGATGGGCGCGTTGCTAAAGGGCTTCGGGGAACTTACATCTCCCGCTAGGCTCTCAAATGCCGTTGCTTGATCGACCACAACCAGGGAGGGCATCTGATGATTTGGCTTCTAGGCGGCTATATGTGGTTGTATGTTCATCGACCGTTCGAGATATACCCCTCGCTGGGGGCGTTGCAAATCGAACGCGGTTATATGTTTTTGATGCTGACAGCATGGCTGGTTTATCCCAACAAGGGGTTCTCGTTCAGCCGGATGCACCTTGCTATTGGGATGTTTTTGGTCGCCTTATTGGGTAGTTGGGCGAGCAGTCCCTTTGCGAATAAACCGGGTTGCTGGGAAACCGTCGATAATACGCTCAAGGTGCTTGTCTTTTATGCCGTAATGGTCACAACGGTACGCGATGAAAAAGGGCTGCGCTTGTTGGTGCTGCTCTTTTTGGCTGTTACCGGAGTGTATATGAGTCACTCATTCTACGAGTTCATGTGCGGGCGGTACCAACACCGCATGGGCGTCAATCGCATGATGGGCGTTGACGTGACGTATGCCGATCCGAACGCTTTCGCCTCGACCTTGTTATACACGCTGCCGTTGTTAGTGCCGTTCTGGAACGAGATTCCAAGGCGGGTGCCGCGCTGGTTGATTATTGCATATGCTGGGCTGGCTGCTTATTGCATCGTCCGGACGGGGTCGCGTGCCGGGATGCTGGGGCTGGTTCTTTGGACGTTAATGTACATCGTTGGTGCGGCGAAGAATAAATTT
>RGDT01000312.1 GCA_009918525.1 Planctomycetia bacterium | reverse complement strand
CTGATTGGTTCGCCGTTCGCGGTGCAGCTTGTGAAGGTGGGCGGGCTGGGCGAGTAGCCGCCGCGTTGGTTTGTGGTTTGTCGAAAACTATTTCCACTGCCCAGCCTTAATCAGTGCGATCAGTCCCATGACGTGCTTGCAATGGCCGTGCCGTAGGAATCCTAGACAATCGCAGTCACAGTCTTCTGGTTGACCCACACGGAGATGGTAGAGCGTTCCTAGTCCGGTACGGTGCATGGCAAAGCCACGCCCGCCGATCTCGCATGGAATTTCGCGAATGGTGTAAAACATTACTTCACTGGCGGTTGTCAGACATAGCACTGCAACGCCGGTTTCGTCGGGTGGTCGGACCAGTCGAATCGTGCGATGACGGGGCTGTTTTGTGCGTCGTTCGTTCACCCGTCGTCCTCGCCATTCCCTCTCGATAAGTTAGCGGAACGCAGCCTCAGAGGAACCCCATCATGTTTGCCGCTGTTCTTATTTCGGCTCTTTGCGCTCCCGCACAGACACTGGTCGTGGCACATCGAGGACTATTTCGCCACGCCCCGGAAAACACCCTGGCCGCGTTTTCCGCCTGTCTTGATTTGCGTCTGGGGATGGAACTGGACGTGCGCCGCACCAAAGATGGCGTATTAGTTTGTCTACACGATGCCACGCTCGACCGTACCACCGACGGCAAAGGTCCGGTCGCGGAGTTTACGCTGGCCGAGTTACAGCGTCTGGATGCGGGACGATGGTTTCACGCGGATTTTGCAGGGGAACGCATTCCAACCCTCGATGCCGTATTCGCCCTGATCGCGGCTCGTGGTCACGACACAACACGAGTGATGCTCGACTTGAAAATCGATGACGCTAAGGTTGAGGCCGACACTGTAACCCTTGCGAAGAAACACGGCGTTTTGTCGCGGTGCGTTTTTATCGGCACGACAATCACATCGCCCACCGTGCGCAAGCGACTAAAAGCGGCAGACAACTCGACGATCACGGCACGGTTAGCTCACGCTCGGGAAGATTTAGCGGAAGTACTAGCGGACAAGGAGGCGAAATGGGCCTACCTCCGGTTCGTGCCAATGCCGGCCGAAGTCCAACGGATTCGTGAGACCGGCAAGAAGGTGTTCGTGGTAGGGACGACGGTAGCGGGCAACGAACCGAAAAACTGGATCGCGGCGAAAGAGGCAGGCGTAGACGCAATCTTGACGGATTACGCGTTGGAGTGTCGAGCAGCGCGGAAGTGATTGCAATCTGACACGATGGAACCGCCAACGCGAGTCGGCGGCTCCACACCATGACTGGCAAGAATGCCGAAATGATGAGTTTATCTCTTGGCATTCTTGGCGGTGCTTTTGAACTCTCTCTCAGCTTGCGCTACGGGCTTCGATTCGCCCGATACTACCCTTTCAACATATCGTCGTGTCGCATCCCGCTGGGCGGATTATCGGCACGGCGGCAATTCGCCAACGCCGTCTTGGCCCCGGCGTGTTGTTCGGCGTCGTTGTCTTCCCATTCGATACTGACCGCCCCGTCATATCCGACGCGGTTCAGTTCGATGAAAATGTCTTCCAACGAGTTGGCGTCGCGCTGTGTGCCGGCCGTTACGAAGTTCCAGCCGTTGGTCCAGTGGCCCATCGGGCGGTGTCCACCCAGACGGCCGGCGCGGCAGTGTTCGCGAGCCACCCATACGCCTTTGACGTGGGCACAATGAATGTATTCGGGGAACTCGCGGATGAAATCGATCACGCTCACGTTCTGCCATTCCATGTGCGAGCCGTCGAGGTTGAACCCGACGACTTTGCTACAGTAGCCTGACTTGTCCAAGAAACGGATATAGTCGCCGGCTGATTCGATGTCACCCATTGCGCGTTCGGAGGGATGGCATTCCAGATCGTAGGTAATGCCGTACTGTTTGCACAAATCCCAGACCGGGCCGAACCGCTCGACGAGGAGTTCCAAGCTGACCTGCCGAACATCGGCGATCGCGTGCCCGTCGAGGCCGGTCGGCAAGGGTGGAAACAGGAACCAATGACTCCAGCAGTTGGCCGGACTGCCCACGAATCCCGGTAGCGCGACCTTGCGATCCTGCAGCTTGCTCAGATGCCCGGCGTAGCGAACGCAAGCCAGCAAATCGCGCAAGGCTTCGGCGTGAATTAGTTTACCTACTTCGTCCGGCACATAATAAGGGTTGGCACGCGGTGGGGTGTGGCCGCTGTCACGCCACGCTTTGTACGCCTTGCGGGCGTCCGTGTCGCGGCCCAGGAAGTTGAGGGTCTTGGCGCTGGGTTCGTCGCCCAGCACCTGACCTTGCAAGTGGACGGCAACGGTGAAAATCTCCAGCCCGTGATTCTTGGCGATGCCCAACCGTTCGTCTGCAAAGGCTGCCGCCCCTGCGTCGGTGTCACAACGGCGTAGGTCGAGCTCCCAACTAGCCTCTTCCCAGCCATCGAACCCGGTCTGGGCGATAAACTTTAGCCAATCAACCTCCGGCACGTTGCCGAACTGACCGCGAACAAGTCCAATCTGGTGATACGATCCCTTACCGTAGCGGTGGGAACTGGTTTGCTTGAAGCCCATGAGAGAAGGCCCTTGCGTGAAAGGAGAAAAAACGACGATGAGGAGGACTATACCACTCCGTGAAGACGTGGCAAGCGGTTAAGTCCTCCTCTGTGGCAATATTGCAATCACTCACCCATTTAGGCGAAAAGCCCCTTGATCGGCTCGCCGGTACTGAGCGGCTTGGATAGCCCATCCTTGGTCACGCGCGATTCATAATGTACGCCCAGCGCATGATAGATGCTTGCGCTCAAGTCCTGCGGACGTACCGGTGACTCTTTGACATATGCCCCGATCTTGTCCGATGCTCCGATTACTTGTCCGCCCTTCACACCCCCACCAGCCAAGATTGCCGAATAGCAATGCGGCCAGTGCTGCCGACCGGGCGTTGCTCCCTTTAGCTGGTTGATGCGCGGCGTACGGCCGAACTCTCCGGACACGACGATAAGGGTGCTATCCAACAGGCCCCGTTCGTCGAGGTCGGTGATCAACGACGATAAGGCGGCATCGAGGACCGGCAAGCACCAGCCCATCCCATAGGAGCCATTACCGAAGGCGTTGCCCATGCCCATTTCGCCGCCGTGCATGTCCCAACTCGAACTCGGTGGGCCACCACCCTTTTGACCCTGAGCGGGGCCGGTCCAACCGTTGACGGTCACGAATCCGACACCCGCTTCAACTAATCGTCGCGCTAATAACAAATTTTGCCCCAGAGGATTTCGGCCATAGCGATCCCGAACGCGCGGGTCTTCACGGTGGATGTCGAAGGCGGTTCGCGTGCCGCTGGATGTCGCCATCTCGAAGCCTCGCCGGTGCAAGGCCGTCCATTCGGCCGATGACGAGCGACCGAGGCGGCCAAGCAATTTGTTTCGATCACTCATACGGTCGATAGGTTCGGTGGGCGTCAAGATGTCGGGAGCCTTGAAGTTGGGCAGGGATGGGTTGTTCTCTGCCGAACCAACAAATAGTGGGGCATACGGAGCGCCAAGTGAACCGCCTGTGCCGATGTTCGGAGCGCAAAATACTGGATCACCGACACATTTGATGAGCCATACATAATTCGCGAACGTCTTTTCGCTGGGGCGAACTTTCGCGAGAATAGAGCCAATATAAGGAGAATCAGCCGGTGCTGAGGACTGTCCACTCAGAGCATTGTGCATCGCATCAAAATGGTTGCTGATATTGCCTGGATGGGTCATGGACCGCACAAGCGCGAAATGCTTGGTCAGCTTCGGTAGCCGCGTGTGTAGCTCGCTTATCCGCATCCCCGGCACTGCCGTCGCCACTGGTTTGTACGGCCCACGAATCTCTTCCGGGGCGTCCGGTTTGAGGTCCCAGGTGTCGAGGTGGCTCGGTCCGCCACACAAAAGAATGAAGATGCACGACTTTTCCCCAGCTTTGCCATCTTTGGTGCTACCGCTGGCCGCAAGTGCGCCTGGTATAGATAGGCCGAAAAGTCCTGCTGTTCCGGCTCCGAGTATCTGGCGGCGAGTAAGTTCCATTGGGCATCTCCAAATTCAGTTATAGAGCGACTATGTTGTATCGCATCCTACCATGAGGTGGTCACGGCGTCCGCCTAAAAATGTCAAAATCGTCCTGAAAACGCAAAAGGGCCATGATGCTCGACATGAACGCGGTTGTCGGCCATTTCGACATTTTGTGGATCACGTTCGACTGTCTTCGCTATGATGTGGCGGACGCCGCTCCAACGATTTGTCTACCCGCCTGGGAGCCACGCGAAACACCCGGAACATTCACGTTGCCCGCTCACTTGGCGTTCTTTCATGGATTCTTGCCGACGCCGCCGAAACCTGGGCCGCATCCTCGGTTATT
>RGDT01000311.1 GCA_009918525.1 Planctomycetia bacterium | reverse complement strand
GCGTTGGGACTTACACCGCCGCAGTTCGCGCATGTTCCGTTGGTTGTTGGTATGGATGGACGGCGATTAGCGAAGAGGCACGGCGACACGCGACTATCTAGCTTGCGTGAGGCAGGCGTCTGCCCTGCCCTTTTGGTCGGCCTATTGGCGTGGTCGTGCGGCTGGTACGACCGAATCGAACCCACTACGCCGCGCGAATTGTTGAGCGTGTTTACCTTCAAAACGCTTCCGCAGCAGCCTTTTATCCTATCACCGCAACTACTGGCCCGCATCGGCTATTCCTGACAAAGCAATCCACTCGCCGAATCTCTCAACCTCTTCAATAGACTGAGCATATTTCAGTCTCTAAGGTTGAGTAATGTACGATGACTTTTCTTTCGTTTCTTCTGGTTGCGTTGTCTCCTCTTGCTGCACCTCCAACTCAGGTCGGCCCTTGGGATGTGCCTACTCTCCAAGCGGTCAAGGTCACACCAACTTGGGGCGCGACTCTCGGTGCAACACGTGAGGTGTACTACCCCGGCGAACTTTTTGGCGGAAAACCAACGCGCGTTTTCGCTTACTATGCTCGTCCTACGGGTGAAGGGCCTTTCCCGGCTGTCGTTCTGGTTCATGGCGGAGGTGGCAAAGCATTTCGAGCTTGGGCCGAACACTGGGCAAATCGAGGATACTGTGCGCTGGCGATGGATTTAGCCGGACACGGTCCCGCTGGTCGATTACCCGACGGTGGGCCGGACCAATCCGACGCCACGAAATTTAGCGACCGCCCCGCTACTGAAATGTGGACCTACCATGCCATCGCTGCTGTCATTCGCGGGCACAATCTCATTCGATCCCTACCAGACGTTGACCCTGACCGTATCGCTGTTACGGGTATAAGCTGGGGTGGTTATTTAACTTGCATCGTCGCAGGACTGGATGGGCGTTTTCGAGCTGCTGTGCCGGTATATGGGTGCGGATTTCTACAGGATAATAGCGTTTGGAAAACCAATCGGCTCGACCCGATGCCAATCATTCAACGCGAAAGATGGGTACGGGCCTTCGATCCTTCGAGTCATTTGCCGTCCGTCCGTTGCCCGATTTTATTCTTAAATGGAACGAATGACTTTGCCTATCCGCTCGACAGCTATCAGAAATGCTTCGACCTCGTTCCCAGTGACAAGACACTGGCCGTGCGTGTGCGGTTGCCTCACGGGCATATCTGGACCTTCCCCGAAGTGGACGCCTTTATCGATACCAACTGCAAAGGACTCGACCCACTGCCGAAACTCGGAGAAATCAATCGCATAGGAAGTAGCGTATCTACGGCATTGAAAATCAAGGGTAGCCCCAAGACGGTCAAGTTACACTGGGCAACCGCCACAGGGCCATGGCAAAAGCGCGATTGGAAGTCCGTCGATGCACGCTGGGACGATGGGCGAATTGTCGCTAATTTGCCTGAAGTTCGGCCTGTGGTGTATTATCTATCCGTGGTTGACGATCGCGGACTGGAAGTCAGCACGCGACACGAGATTATTACACGTGATTAAGCCGCGATCCGCTTGGCGAGAGTCCGTTGCCATTCGACCTGTCGAGACAAGCCCTCGTCAAGCGATACCTGGGGAGTCCAACCAGTGTGACGCGTCAAGCGTCGTGTGTCTGCGCCGGTAACGCGCTGATCGCCGGGGCGTGCAACTTCACGTTCGATTCGAGCTTTACAACCAATGATTGCTTCCAGTCGATGGACAATGTCCCAAACACTGGCCGACTCGCCCCCGCCTACATTGAATGTTTCACCAGGTGTCGCATCCAACGCGGCTATCGTCGCAGCCACGCAATCGGACACATAGGTATTGCCCCGTACCTGATGCCCATCGCCCGTGATTGTGACCGGCTGATTGTGCAACATTGCATGAATGAAGCGATGGTACGCCATATCCGGCCTTTGGCGTGGACCGTAAACACTAAAGAAGCGCAGCACTACCACTTCTAGGTCGCGACCGTCGGCATGGGCGCGAGCCATGTTCTCGGCGGCCAGTTTGGTAACGCCATAGGGAGATATTGGATTGGTCGGCAAAGTTTCATCACCGCAAGCGTAGCGACCATAGACGCTAGAGGTTGAACCGAGAACGATCCGGCGAACACCCGCTTTATCCAACCCCTGAAGAAGACGCTGCGTAGCAGTCAGGTTGCAATCTTGGTAAAGATCGAACTCTGTCCATGAACGCGTAAGTCCTGGTACGGCCGCAAGATGAAAAACCGCTTCGGCCCCATCCAAAGCACGAATCGGATCATGACACCGCAAATCGAGTTCGTGGAATGCGAACCCGTGTCGGCCCAAAAGATGAGATAGGTTAGCGTCTTTGTACCAGCGTGGGTAATATGGGATGAATCCATCGATTCCGGCTACAGAGTAGCCGCGGTCGAGGAGTGCTTCGCAGAGGTGCGACCCGATAAAACCTGCCGCACCGGTGACCACGCACTTCATGACGAATGCCTCCACCCAGGTCATCCTGACCGGGCCACACTTTAACTCATCACTCGTTATGCACGCAAGGCACTCTTGCGTACTCGAAATATCGAGCGGAGGACGAAAGTCCTCTGATTTCGTTTTTTGGCGGGAGAGGAACGTAAGGCATTGGAACTTAACTACATCCAACAGGACTCACGTTCTCACATGTGCGGCTGATCACGCACCAGTCAGCACATGGTTGTCATCCGCTTCTCCATTTATCGTCGGTTTCGCTCTGTTTTCTCTCTGGGAACTTTGGCAATTCAGCGACGATGGCTCTGCTCCGGGCGTGTGAGAAATCCCCAGTCCAACGCCTGGTCCTGAGTGTAATTCTTTCCCAGTGTCAAAGCTGTTACTGCCTTTGCCAGTTCGTAGCCCAGGTAGAATGCGTGTGATGGGTCGATACTTGAGCGAGACGCCATCGCATCGAACAGGTCGAACGGGTCTTCACTAGCAACGTGCATCTCGGAATTAATCGCGTGCAACCGACCATCCTCGGCGAAGAGACGGAAATTACGGTCTTTAACTTGACGAGCCAATTCCGCGAGACCGTCCGGGCCGTGCTCATGCAGTTTCACGTCGCGCAAGGCAACCAGAGCCGTGGTCAGTCTCTTAGGTGGAATGCGATGAGTGATAGCGTAGTGCATGAGGCGACGGGCCAGGTCCAGTTCCTTGACACTCGTTCTCGCCCAGTTGATCACTTGTGTCGTCAACACACTCCGAATTCCTGCTTCCTGACAGAAACCGGCCAACACCACATTTACCCCAAGGGAATCGACATCGGTTAACTCCGTCACGTTACCGACACCCATCATCATTGCGGCTTCGGGATAACGCCGACGTACCTCCCAGTACCGAGCTAAAGACGAAGCGAATCCTAACCCAATCGGCTCAAGTATCGGATCAAGTCGATAACGGACCCCATCGCGTTGTAGCCTTTCGACACAGAAATCCAATCCTGCTAAGGTGGCCGGATCATCCGGCACAACAACGACTTCCACGCCCCAATCGGCTGCTCGTTCGACATTCGATGTGTTGACGCTCAACACCAGTTTTGCACCGGCGTTGACAGCTCGTTTGACCTCGTCGGGATCAAAGCTGTCGATGGAAACGCGCATTTGTTCATCGCACAAGGCACGAACGGCGTCCGCGACCTGCAACCACCCGCCGCCCGGATCACAGCCCACGTCGATAACATCCGCACCATCCGCCCATAAAGCACGAGCTTGACGTATGATTCCATCGCGTGTCAGTTGTGGGGCATGATTGATCTCCGCGACAATTTCAAGATCATAGGATCCGTAATCGGCTCGCGTCATGGGGACCGTGCGGAAATGGTCGGGTAGTTCGCGAAGGTCGTTAGGACCTCGCTCCACCGGAAGGGTTGTTATTACTTTTAACTCCTCCAGTTCGCCACGGCATAGCCCCGGAAGGATAATTCGGTCGATCCCTTCCGGAATCGTCAAGTGCGATGCGATCCATTTGGTCGTCGCCAAAGCGGCCACACTGATCGGCAATACGGCAACCTTGAAGGAAAAACCCGCTCGCGGAGCGATTTCTTCCAACATTCGTCGCAGAGCCGGTTCCGCGAGTCGACCAGTGACAAACAGCAGCGTCACTCCCGCCGCGTCTCCCGATACCATTTATCCCAGGCGGCTGGGTCAAGATCGATTGCTTTTCCTGTTGTCGCCTTGAGAGCGGCATGAGCGGCTCGACGAACCTGTTCATCACCGTCGCGTAACATTTTAATAAGCAGATTCACGTGCGATAGGATTCCCTTGGTACCTGAGGCCAAGGCGGCCGCTCGACGTATTTCGGGATCTTCGTCCGTGAAATAGTCCGCCAAGGTAGTATCTTTCATTCGCGTGAGACGCATGGTTAAGGCTTGTCGTGCTTCGCGTTTGGTGTCGCCTTCAAGGTTG
>RGDT01000032.1 GCA_009918525.1 Planctomycetia bacterium | reverse complement strand
ATAATCCACCCGGTTTCACGCGCATTTTCCCGTCGTGCTTCCCGGCAACGTAACAAACTTCCTGCCCTTCACTGGGTTTCGGTTCGCTCCATCTCATGCTCACACTGAAGGGTACTTTTCGCACCTTCATCTCGATCACCTGGTTCGGCCCTAAAGTGCCGTCGAGTTTTTCTCGCTTGATGAGAATGCACTGATAGTCCTCGACCTTCGCATACGCTGCCTTGGCGAGAGCTACGAGCCGCAAAGCGTTGTCGATAGGTAAAGGCTTGTTATCATCGGCCCTCACCAGAGGGGCGAACGCGAACAGAAGGAAACCGATGACCGGGATGCGCATATCATTTCTCCGATCTGGTGAAATTATCAGGTTTAACATCGGCCCGATCATGTGGGAGAATTGAGAGGGATTGGGAATATTCGACTTTTACGCAAAGTATAAGCCCCTACAGGTTAATTAACCTAAAGTCCTCTATCACTCCTAACCGAATGAGAGGTAAATATCCACTGGATAAGCGGTCTCGCCGCTGGTCGCATGATGAGGGGCATGTGGAAGTTCGCTGTATGGAATGTGAGCGGAGTTGGTCGCTGCCGTCGTTGCCTACGGTGTACGAACAACAAGCTTTGGAATCGTGCCCGTGTCCTCACTGCGGGGCGTATGTTCTAGCCGCTTTACCATTTAGCGGACAACTTTCTCTCAATCGACAACATAACAATGCTAAGGCCGGCTATCGAATAGCCTAACCTGACCGCGACGAGTTTCGATCAGAGTCGGAAGCGTGAATAGTAGCTCTTTGTTAGTGTCTTCACAACCGTTAGCGGCTTTGTCGCGGTCTAAATCCACTGCCCCTCAATCAATTCGCGGGAACAGAGGTTTTACCCCCTCCGTCGCCAATGCCTCCCCTAGTCGTAAATCGTCCTGGCGTTCCGGCCATTGCATCGCATCCTCATAACGCACCGCATCCCATGCGGGGGCAAAATTGAACGCCGTGTAGATGGTATTCGACGCCTCAGGCATGAAAGGCTTCAACACAATCGACACCAAACGCAGCACGTCGGCTAGTTCGTACAAAACGCGGGCCGATGCAGCAGGGTCGGTCTTGAACAGCGACCAGGGCTTCATCTCTTCGACATATTTGTTGGCCGGGTTCAACACTTCCAGCCATATCGTTTGCAACGCCTGATGGTAACGGCACGCCTCGACGTGGCCTTGGACCCGTGCGACGATCTCCGCCACATTCGCAACGATACCGTTAGGCTTAAGCCCCGCTGTACCTGGCAAAACGCCACCATGATTCTTCGCTGCCAGCCGAGTCATACGGCTGAACAGGTTACCGAGATTATTCGCGAGGTCGGCGTTGTAGACCTCGAAAAACCGCTTCCAACTAAAATCACCATCACTTGGGAAAGGGCATTCACGCATGAAGTAATAGCGAAACGCCTGGGCGCTGAACTTGGTGATCACATCCATCGGCTCGACGATGTTGCCAAGGGTCTTGGCCATCTTTTCGCCATCAAAATACACGAACCCATGCCCAAACACTTGCCGGGGCGACTCCTCTCCTGCCGCCCAAAGCATCGCCGGCCACAAGGCACAGTGAAAGCGGGTGATGTCCTTGCCGATGAACTGGATATCGGCCGGCCAGAGGTGGTCATAGGTGGCCCGGTCGTCGCCGTAGCCGATGCCCGTTACGTAAGTCAGCAGTGCATCAAACCACACATAGATTGTGTAATCTTCGTCGAACGGAATCCGAATTCCCCACGATTGGTTGTATCGACTAATGTTGATATCTTTCAGCCCTTCATTCTCGATCAGGCTGATCAATTCGTTTCGACGGCTATCAGGCTGCACGAATTCCGGATGCCGGCGGTAATGGTCCAACAAGCGATCCGCAAATGCCGACAACCGGAAGAAATAACATTGCTCGCTACGTCGGGTAAGCGGGGTTTTGTGGTTGGGACATTTGCCGTCGTTTTCGGCGTGTTGTTTATCTGTCTTGAATTCTTCGCAACCGTCACAGTACCACCCCTCGTAAGGACCTTTGTAGATGTGGCCATTGTCGTAAACTTTTTGGATAAATTTTCGACAACAGTCGCGATGGCGAGCGTGACTAGTTTGAATAAAAATGTCGTAGGAGATACCAAGCGCGTCCCACACCTCGCGGAACTGCCGGGCCATGTCGTCGCAATAAGCCTGAACCTCCATTCCCAACTCGGCGGCGCGCTTAGATACTTTAACGGTGTTCTCGTCAGTGCCCATGAGAAACACGACGTCGTAGCCTTGCATACGACGATAGCGAGCCTGTACGTCTGCACCAAGTTTTTCAAACGCCGTGCCGATGTGAGGTCGGCTGTTGGGATAGTCAATCGCAGTGGTCAAATAAAAACGCGGCGCGTTCATGGCAGTTCTCTTGCTTTCATTTCTTGTTCTAGCATAAACCGCGGCGTCACGATGGCTTCCGGATCTCAAGGATGTACGAGCGAGCATCCGAGCCGGAAATATCCGCGACGGCTTCGGTAACCTCACGCATCAAGGTTCAAACGTAGTTTTCCGGGTGCAAAATCCGGTTCACGACGTCGTCCGATGCTTTACGGTAGTCTAGCGGTTCCATCGAGTACGCCGCTCGACCTTGGGTTAGGCTACGGGCCTTATCTGCGTAATCGAACAGGTTCGCCATCGGGGCGATAGCCACTACTTCGGCCACGATGCCGTCAGGCTGCACCTCGAATTGTATCACTTCTCCGCGCCGCGCTCCGATGTCGCCGATGATGGCCCCGCCGAACTCTTCGGGCACCTGAGCCGTCAGACGCATCCAGGGTTCCAATAGGTCGGTATTGTCGCGAACGGCGTTATTGACTGCCATCGCTCCGGCCATGTTAAACGCCACATCGGTAGAGAGCTGATCGTCCTTGGCGGCATCGACGATCGTCGCCCGCACCCCCATCATCGGGAAGCCTAGGTTGCCCGACTCCAAGGCTCCGCGTACCCCGGCCTCCGCTGCTGCCTCGAATTCCGGCGTCAGAGTATCGGGCGCAAGACGACTACGCACAAAGATGGACGGATCCCCAGGCGTTGGCTCCAGTTCGACCGTGACCTTCGCGAACTGCCCACCCCCCGCAGCTCCGGGAGCCGACTTGATACACTCGCCCTCGGCACGGCGCGTGGATCGTAGTGTCTCGCGATAACTGACACGTGGTTTCCCAACGCGAATCTTCAGCTTGAAATCGCGCTCCATACGATGCTTCTTGATTTCCAGATGCAACATGCCCATTCCATTCATGAGCGTCTGGCCGCTGTCCTTGTCGATCCCCCAATTAAATGTTGGGTCTTCTTTTTTCAGCAGATTCAAAATATCGGTTAATTTTTGACGGTCTCCCGATGACTCCGGCTCAATAGACCGACTCACCACTGCTTGCGCGAATTGGATCGGCTCCAACAAGATGGGATGCTGCGTATCACACAACGTATCGCCGGTCACGGAATCTTTCAGCCCGATCAACGCCACGATATCCCCGGCATACGCTTCGGACAATTCCTGTCGTTGCGTTGGGTCGGCCATGGTGTGATACAGTTTACTTATGTTTTCCTTGTTCCCTTTTCCCGCGTTCGTCATCCGACTTTGGCTTTTCAGCGTCCCGGAATAAATGCGAAGATAGTAAAGTTCGCTGTGCGTGTCCGCCACTACCTTGAACACTAGCCCGGAGAATGGCTCTTTCGGATCGGCTTTTCGTTTCTCCGGCTTGTCGGTCTTTTTCGGATTCGTCCCTATCACCGGCGGTTTATCCAACGGACTTGGCAGATAATATGTCACGGCATCAAGCAGCGGTTGAATACCGATGTGTTCACGGCCCGAACCGCACAGGACGGGATGAATTAGCCCGGCGAGCGTCTGGTCGCGAATTACGGTGCGGATCGTCTCTAACGGAATCGGTTTTCCTTCCAGAAAGGCCGACGTGAGCCGATCCTTGTCATCGTGGGCCGTCAGTGCGTCGAAGAGTTTTTCTCGCCATTCTTCGGCTTCGAGTTGCATATCTTCAGGAATGGCACTTTCAGTGATGGTTTGCCCCGAGTCGCTGGGATCGAACGTCAGCATTTTCAAGGTTAGCAGATCGATGGTACCGGCAAAAGGTCGGTCACTATCCTTGATGGATCCCGCGCCGACGGGAATGGCGATGGGGACGGGGTTGGCAGCCAGGCGTTTGCGGGTCGCGTCGAGTGCCTTGGCGAAGTTAGCTCCGACCACGTCCATCTTGTTAATAAAGATGAGCCGGGGCACGCTGTACTTATTGGCCTGTCGCCAAACAGTTTCGGACTGTGCTTCGACACCTTTTTGGGCGTCGAAAACAACAACCGCCCCATCCAGAACGCGAAGAGAACGCTCGACCTCAGCGGTAAAATCGACGTGGCCGGGGGTGTCAATCAGGTTGACGGTACAATCTCGCCATTTGAACGGGATGCACGCGGAATAAATGGTGATACCGCGTTCCTGTTCCTCTTCGTTCCAGTCGGTCGTGGTGTTGCCGTCATCAACGCGGCCAAGATGATGCGTAGAACCGCTATAAAAAAGGAGATGCTCGGTCGTGGTGGTCTTCCCGGCGTCGATGTGGGCTATGACGCCGAGGTTCCGAATCTTGCTAAGATCGATTTTCGGTGCGGCAGCCATCGTTCACTCTCCGAAAGCAACGCAGCTCATCATAGCAGGCAGGTAAGCGGGGACAAACCGCAGAAACGCAGAAGACACATAGCTCGCCACACGAGCAAGAGGGCTTCTTGCTTGTGCGGCGAGCTATGCGCCTCTGCGATTGACTCGACTCAGGATACCAGGGACATCACCACGCGAAGTGCGAGAACGCCTTGTTGGCATCGGCCATCTTGATGGTGTTTTCCCGCTTCGTCATGGCTTCGCCTTCGCGTCGGTAGGCGGCCATGAACTCGTCTGCGAGCCGCAAAAACATTGGACGCCCAGACTTGGCACGGCTAGCGCCGATGATCCAGCGGATCGCGAGGCTCTGTTGCCGCTTCTTCCCCACTTGCATGGGCACCTGATAGGTGGCACCGCCGACGCGCTTGGAGCGTACTTCGACGGTCGGCTTGACGTTCTCGACCGCTTGGTGGAAGACGTCGATGGGGTTAATGTCTCCCATACGCTTCTTGATCTGATTCATGGCACCGTAGAAGATGCGCATGGCAGTGGACTTTTTGCCACCGAGCATGATGCAGTTGATAAACTTACTGGCCAACTCGGAGCCGTAGACTGCGTCCGGGACCAGGAAATCAGCGCTGGCGGTTCGCTTACCCATGAGTAATGATCGGGTGCCTCGGGTTGAGCGTCCATAGTCGATACCGTCAGTTGGCGGACGGTGTCGGCAGGACGCGGATACAGGTATAGGGGCGAACCGAGCGGACCTGACCGCTCGCGTCGAAACTCAGATAGTTCACTTGCCCACATTGCGGACAAGCTACGGCTATGCTGACGAGTTGTTCCTCGTCGAGAACGAGTCCACGACACTGCGTCGTAATACTCAGCGGTTCCTCACAACGATAACAAGCGAAGGCGAGTATCACGTTTACATCCATCGTGTCGCGCCTCATCAGGAGGTTCCTCCCCCCGCAGTCGGGCGACAACTATTCATCCCTTACTTGCCGCTTTCCCGCTTCGCGCCGTACTTCGATCGCGCTTGCTTGCGGTCGGCAACCGCCTGCGAGTCAAGCACACCACGGATGATATGGTATCGCACACCTGGTAGATCGCGAACACGCCCACCGCGAACCAGTACGATGGAGTGTTCTTGCAGGTTGTGCCCCTCACCGGGGATGTACGCGGTTACTTCGATGTCGTTCGACAACCGTACACGGGCCACCTTCCGCAACGCCGAGTTCGGCTTCTTTGGGGTCATAATCTTGACCTGCAGGCAGACCCCCTTCTTTTGCGGGCATCCCTGCATCGCCGGATGTTTCGGCTTGCGGAACTGCGGCACGCGGGGTTTCTTTACTAATTGATTGATTGTCGGCATATTATCCGCTTCACTCACTCGAGGGTCTACGCGGGACGCTTCTCCAGATAAATCACACTAGAGACGATAGGCCAAAGCGTCAAGGGGATCTGAAAAATCTCGCAGAGCTATTTCCGTTTCTCAACCGTATTTTTGGATTTTCACTGGGGCGTTGACACAACTCCCTCGCCATTACCGGGGCATTGACACAACTCCCTCGCCATTAAGCCTTGACAGGTAGGGCCGCGGACTGCTATGAAACGGAAACGTTTCGGGCCGTGGCGCAGTTTGGCTAGCGCGCTTGAATGGGGTTCAAGAGGTCGGAGGTTCGAATCCTCTCGGCCCGACTCGTGTGGGGTGAACGCTTGTAAGCGTTCACCCCTATCTTATGCTTTGCTTGCCAGTATCAGAGCGTTGACACACTCCGCTCACCAGTGATCAGGGCGTTGACACACCCCGTTTGCTAATATTCGCCATAAAATGCTTATCATGTTTCAGAGTATCAACCGCTTCCTGACTCGTTGTCCGCTGCACTTGAACGAGATGGGCTTTGCCCGTGAACTGTGGGGCATTCGCTATCGCTATCTTCAATACCGCGAACAATGGGACGATCATTGCCGTCGCGCTCGATCCGTTATCCTCGATGCCGTTGCTCGATGCACGCAGCGACGCACTGCCGTCGTCTTCGGCTCCGGCTGGCTGCACGATGTACCCATCGCCCAGCTGGCGGCCTCGTTCAAAAAGGTGATCCTTGTTGATCTTATGCACCCTTTCAGCGTCCGCTGGTTTGTCACCCGATATCGCAATGTCGAAACCCGCGAGGCCGATGTCAGTGAAGTCCTGGTTAACGTCTGGAATGCCGTTGAGAAACGCGAGACGATTTTGCCTGTGAGTAGGCCCACGATGTTCCTGGAAGATAGTGAGGTCGATTTGGTTGTATCGCTCAATTTGCTCTCGCAACTGCCGGTGATGCCGTCGTGGTATCTCAACAAATACGCTAAGTATCCCGAGTCACAGGTGGACTTGTTCAACCGTCAGGTGGTCGAGGCGCATCTCGACTACCTTCGACGATTGCCGGGCGTTGTCTGTCTGATTTGCGATATTGAGCTTATCACCCGCTCACCGACAAAGGACGAAGTGGCACGCCGCAGTACCCTTTATGGGGCATCCATGCCCTGGGACGCCGTCGAGGAATGGGAATGGGCTTTGGTCCCACGTGAACCGCGCGAACCGTACCACGGCAAATATCTACGAGTGATCGGCGTGCCGGATGTCAATCGTCGAGGTCATGTGCCGGCGGTGATGCTGCCGTTATCGGTGCGTTGACACATTCCGCTCGCCCTACTGGGGTGGCAACACACCCCGCTCGCCTGTTACCGGGTGAGCGATAAAAAAAATGGCTGGATGGAGACTCTTTACGATGAGTGTGTTGGTAACAGGTTCGGCGGGACGCATCGGGCGAGCGGTTGTCGCCGAGCTACAGCGGCAGAGCGTCCCCGTGCGAGGCTTCGACATTAGCCCCACGCCCGGATTGGCTGATTCCGGTGTCGGTAGCGTCACCGATCCGCAAGCGTTGCGCAACGCGATGGTTGGTATCAACACCCTCATTCATCTAGCAGCCACTCCCGACGATGATGATTTTCATACTCGTCTCTTGCCGAATAATGTGGTTGGTGTGTACGAGGTTCTCGAAGCGGCACGGGCGGCAGACGTTCGTCGGCTCATTTTGGCCAGTACCGGCCAAGTGGTATGGTGGCAGCGGTTTCGTGGGCCTTTGCCGATCGGTCCCGACGTGGGACCGACGCCGCGCGGATGGTACGCGGCAACTAAGTTATTTATGGAGGCGGCCGGTCGTGTGATGGCGGGTGCGGATGGTCGGACGGTCTACGCGGTGCGTTTGGGATGGTGTCCACGCGATGCCGGACAGGCTCAAGAGATCGCCCAAAGCACACTCGCGCAGGATGTGTACCTTAGCCCTGGTGATGCCGGGCGGTTCTTCGCGGCAGCAATTCGCGCTCCGCTCGACGGAGGATTTCACGTTGTCTATGCGATGAGTAAGCCCGTCCAGACTGCTACCTACGACGACGCTCCGGCGCTTCGCCTCGGCTACGAGGCCCAAGACACCTGGCCGACCGGAGCCGAGGACATGTTGCGGTAAGTTTGAACACCCCGCTCGCCTGTTATCGGGGCGTTGGCACACCCCGCTCGCCATCCGCCTGTCTTTAGGTAGCTTTGGCCATCACCTCTAGCTGTAACAGGCTGCGATTCTGCTCCTTTTCCAGGTAGGCGCGACCTTTCTTGACGTTGATATGATCCCACGGCAACACTTCACTGGTGGGTCGATGACGGTGAACGTACCAATCGAAATCGATGTTTAATTCACGAACGGTGGACCACCATTTTTCCGGGTCGAAACACTCACCCCAACCGTCCAGACGCGCGCCTTTCCGCCACGCACCTTCGAGTACGGCCGCGATACGTCGGTCGCCGCGTGTCAACAGTCCTTCGAGCATACTGGTCTCGATGTTGTGTTGCTTGAGTTTGACCGTACGATGGCGTACTCGTCGCCGCATCAATTCACCCGCATCACGCAGATACTCCCGCGATGCCATTCCGTTCCATTGATAGGGTGTGTGCGGCTTGGGCACGAAGTTCGACACACTCGCCGTCACGTCTTTGAATCGGCCCGTGACTTCCTTGCCGATGCGGGCAATCTCATCGGCCATATCCACGATGCCTTCCAGATCGACACGGCGTTCGCCGGGCAGTCCCGCCAGGAAATATAGTTTCACCTTTTGCCACCCCTCGGCGAAGGCATTACGACAGCCGTCGAACAAATCTTGATTACGGATCGGCTTACGAATTTGCTCGCGCATGTCGTCGCGGGCCACCTCCGGCGCGAGCGTCATGCCTGCCTTGCGAACGCCCTTCATTAGTTTAGGTAATTGCGGGAAGTGTTCATTGACGCGCAGGCTCGGCAACGAAACACTCACCCCCAGCGGGGCGAATACCTCGGCCATGCGATTGACCAACTCGAAAAAGTGCGGGTAATCGCTCGTCGATAGCGAAAGCAGGCTGATTTCCTGATACCCCGTGTTTCGGTACGATTCTAAGGCCGCTTGCACTATCGTCTCGACGCTGCGCGTACGCAACGGCCGTTTGATCACCGTGGACTGACAGAAACGGCACTGCCATGGACAGCCTCGCATAATCTCGATCGCGATACGGTCGTGAGGCGTCTGCACAAAGCTGACGATCGGTTTCTTAGGTAGCGGAATAGCGTCAAAATCACAGGAAATCTGGCAAGTGCTGATCTCTCGCGGCACGTCGGAACGGGTGCGATTCATGGCCGCCAGAGTACCGTCCGCGTGGTATTCCGGTTCGTAGAAAGCTGGCGCATAGGCCCATGTGGTGCTGCCCACGATCTCGGCGATGGCCTCCAAGCGTGAGCGGCCTTTTTCCTTGGCGGTCATCCAGCGGTCCATGACCCATGGTAGACTTTCTTCGCCGTCACCGACGATGAACAGGTCAATGAATGGGGCGAGGATTTCGGGGTTCTGGGCACCGGGACCGCCCGCAATGATGAGCGGATGATCCATCGTGCGGTTTTTCGCATACAGCGGGATACCCCCCAGGTCGAGCATGGTGAGGATATTGGTGTAGCTGACTTCGTATTGCAATGAGAAGCCGACCAGGTCGTAGGTGTGCAGCGGATCGAACGATTCCAGACCATAGAGCGGCAAGCGATCGCGACGCAGTTCGTTCTCGAAGTCGATCCACGGACAAAAGGCACGTTCGCAGGCCCATTGCGGATCAGCGTTCATAATCGAGTACAAAACTTGAAGTCCGTGCTGACTGGCCCCCAGTCCATAAGTATCGGGAAAAGCGAGGACCATGCGGCCCCGGACTTGATCGCGGTCTTTGCGAACGCTGTTGAGTTCGCCGCCAAGGTATTGGGCGGGCATCTGAACGCGACCGATGATGCGGTCAACGGCCTGTCGCAGCGCGGAATTATACATAGGGATCTCGTCGCTCGTGGGCATAGGCGATTATGACAGAACACTGACCGATGCGGAAGAGAGGTCGCTCAGGGCGACGCCCGCGTCTTGCCGAGTTGTCTCAACCGCAACCCGAGTAGGACAAGCACGATTCCCCAAGCGGTCCCGAACTCCAGCGGTGCCCACAGGGAGTCCACCACCATAACCCAGGACAACAATGCCCAACCCAGGCCGATGACCGCGCAATAGCCCCAGAAGTTGGCCGACATTGCGAAAAACGCCAATGCGGTCAGTAACGCAAAGTAGGGGTAGATGTGTTTCTCAACGCCGGTGGCGATGAATCCCAACGACAAACGTACGCTGATCCCCGCCGCTAAACACGACACCAGATACCCGCCCCACACCGCCCATAGTTGTCGCTCGATCGGTCCATTGGGCATCCAGTGCCATTTGCGGTATGCCCCCAAGACTAGGAGAAACGCCGTCATTCGCCCGTATTGAGCCGCTCCTACCGCACTGATCGGCCAATCATAACACAAGGCGAGCGTGACGATCACCTCCGGCAAAAACATCACCGGAGCCAGACACAGCAAGAGTGCCCCATACGCGGCAAATTTTTCCTGTAACTGCACTCGTTCCATCGCCCCGGCCAACTGGCCCAGTAGTCCGTTTTGCTGAACGCTGATCGGCTCCCCGTCGAGGAAACGGCGCAGATCGTCGGCTAGGCTCTGAGCATTGGCATACCGCTGCTTTGGGGACTTTTCGAGGCATTTAAGGCAAATCGCTTCCAGATCGCGGGGGATGGCCGGGTTGATCTCACGCGGAGCAACCGGGTCTTCGTGTAAGACTTGCAAGACCGTTTCTACTGTCGTTGCCGCCTGAAACGGCGGGCGTCCGGTGAGACATTCATAGAGAATGGCACCCAGCGAATATACATCTACGGAGGGAGTCAGCACTTTGCTTCCACTGGCTTGTTCGGGAGCCATATAGCTAGGGGTGCCCATGACGGACCCGGTACGTGTCTGGCCTGCCTCGTCCAGTTTGCGAGCCAATCCGAAATCAGTGATTTTAGGGGTGCCGTCCGCCGTCATCAGGACGTTGACCGGTTTCAGGTCGCGATGAATAACTCCCTGTGAGTGTGCGTCGTGCATGGCTCGGGCGAGTTTTTCGAGCATTTCCGCGGACTGTCGGGCAGACAAAGTTGAGAGATGCTCGGCGAGCGTACCACCGCTGCAATACTCCAGCGAGAAATAGGGCCTGCCTTCGTGCTCGTCGATGGCGTGGACGGTAACAATATGCGGATGAGCCAATCGGGCTAACGCCTCGGCCTCGCGACGGAATCGGGCGAGATCATCAGGCCCAGCATGAACGCCCGCCAAAATCATTTTCAAGGCCACAAGACGATTGAGTCGCAATTCACGCGCCCGATAAACGACGCCCATACCGCCGCGTCCCAACTCGTTAAGCATTTCGTAGCCGGGTAAGATTGGCAGAGCGGAGGAAACATCGGCGAAGCGAAGGTCGGCCGGTCGATCAGCCCCCGTATCGGGTGGTACGGTCGTTAGTTGTCCATCGGGTTGGTTCATCAGGCTGTTCTTCCCTGGTGCGATCTTACCTGAGTTTGAGTGGTATGGTTGTGGTCGCCACGACAACCGCAACCCGTCTTCACATCGCAAATCGGCCAATCAACAGCCCGGCGACAAATGCACCGGCTAACAAAAAGATGAAAACCACCGTCAACAACGTCGCACGTCCGGGCGTGAGCATCACCCCGTTTGTTGCATCCGGTGATTGCGTGGATTGGTACCCCGAGGAGAATAGCGAAGTCTCAGGGGCCGACGTTGAACTTCCCCAACCAGGCCCCCCAGCAGCAACCTGGTTAGCGAACACTCCTCCTACCTGCACTGGTGGCGGAGGTGCAATGGGCGATCTTTTCTCCCGTTGAAGCAGCGAGTCAAAATCGTCACGGTCGAACACATCGCGCGATTGTGACGCTGCTGGAGCGGACGGCATCACCACTGCGGGTGCCGCCGGATTATCGGGGGCGTCCGTATAGGGAACCTGAACCGGACTCTGACACAGCGTACAAGTAACCGTCGTCCCCGCCTTTCGGCGAGCAATCCCCATCAACTGATGGCAGTGCGGACAGCGAAAACGGATTGGCATGACCACCGGCCCCACGTCGCCTTCGGTATCGACTCTACTGCTTTTCTATTCTACTCTGCCATTTCGTCCTGACGACGGCAACGCTTCGCTTGACGACACCCCTATTCGGCTGGAAGAATAATCCGACAGGGGAAGGTGTTCGCTCCGGGAGACCGACCATGCAAACCTTTGGCCGCCGGCTTGCTGCGGCACTTCTTGTGCTGAGCGCTACCGCGTCGGTACGGGCTGACCTCATCTTTCTTAAGGATGGCACTGTCATCCAGGGGAAAATCCGCCGTGAGGCTGTCGTTGAATTCGATAGCGTCAGCAAGGAGATGATCTCCATCCCTAAAGGATTTTTTATGACCGACGACGGCCCGCGTCGCGTCTACTTCTCTCCCAGTCAAGTTAGCATCGTCGAACGTCTCGCGACTCCCTCCGATGAATCCGTCCCGGTCGGTCGTATCATCACCATGCTCAAACCGCAGGAAATGCCGCCCATCGACGAGGTATTGGAAGCTACCGTCTGGGACCCCAAAACCTGGAAACGCGATTACTTCTTTCGTTCGCCTGGTCGGCCACGGATCGGCGTCGAACAGATGATTGCCCGACTCAGCCCCTATTACATCCAGGTTGACGCCGTCACTAAATTCAAATGGCATGCCGGTTACATGACACGCGAGTTTGACCGCAACGAAATCTACGCCTTGCTCAAGGCCAACAAAGCGTTTGCCGAGACGCCTGAGACGAAGCCCGCTGAAATCGCCGCGAAACGCCTGCGGCTGATTAACTTCCTCACGCAATCGGGATGGTACGACCTGGCTGAAAAAGAATTGGATCGGCTGATTACCGACCTGCCGGACCAGAAGGGCCGCGTGAACGAAGCACGCGCGATCATCGACCGGCAGCGTGCCAAGGATCGTTGGGAGGTTCTCAAGACTTGGTACAACGCCGGTCGCGTCGAAGCGGTACGCAAGGGTCTAGAAGATTTCCCGCTACGCAACGCCCCAGACAAAGTGTTGGCCGACCTGCGCGAAATGAAAACGCGATTGAACGACCAAGCCGACGCCTTAAAGGCAGCTGCGGAGAGTCTCGATCGATGTTGCGGCGAAGTCAACACCGACACCGGTCGCGAGCTGGCTCGCGCTGCGGGAATCATCGCACGAGAATTACACTCGGCTAACGTAGAACGGCTTGATGCATTGCCAGCGCGGCGGAAAACCGCCTTTCAATTCCGAAGAGTTGCTCAGCCTCGCCGTTAGCGGTTTCCTGCTGGGCAGTCCATCGGCCGCATCCAAGCCAGAAATCGCGATTAACCTATGGAAAACTCGCAGCTTCGCCCTGGAATACCTTCGCGAACCAACGAGTGGAAGTCGGGCGAAGCTCCTATCCGACTATCAGCGAAACCTGACGCCTCGCGTACCCATCGACGAAATCGCCCAGTTGATCGGCTATTTGCCTCCCGTCGAACCGGAACCGAACCTGACGAGCGGCCCCCGAATGGTGAAGGCCGGCCCACGTGGCAAGACGGAATATGAACTGGTTCTACCGCCGGAATACACTCACAACCGCTCTTATCCCGTCCTGTTGGCTTTGCCGCACGCCGGAGAGCGAACCCAGGCCATGACACGGCGACTTGCCACAGCGGCAGCCGATAACGGCTACATTCTGGCGAGCATCGAATGGGGAGGACGCGGTGCAGAGCGATGGGGATTCACGCCGGAGGAACATGATACCGTTCTCGACGTGCTGCGCGACCTCCGCCGCCGTTTCCAGATCGACAGCGACAAAGTATTCCTCACCGGCCTGGGGGAAGGGGCCAAGGGCGTCTATGATGTTGGTCTGTCGCACCCGGACTTATTCGCGGGCATCTTGCCGGTGGCAGGCGCTCCTCTGTTCTTCCCACGCCGCTACTGGCGAAATGCTCAATTTCTGCCCGTCTATGCCGTTGCTGGTACGCGCATTGTCGGCGAAAACGGCGCTGCCATCCGCGAACAATTCACCAATTGGGTCGCAAGGGGTTTTCCGGCCATCTGGGTCGAATACAAAGGTCGGGGCCAGGAATGGCTCGGAGGCGAAGTTCCTTTGATGTTCGACTGGATGCGAGCACAAACACGCGCTTTTCCGATGCAACGCCTCGGCTCCGACGGTGGCGGCGGCGTCTTCGGTACGGAGTTCTCGACCTTTCGAGCCGAGGATAACCGTTGGTATTGGGTCAGCACGACAGGAGTGCATCGCCGTTGTCAGATGCCCAAGGAACGCTGGAGCAATTTTGTAAGCCCGGCCACCATGACCGCTTCAGTCAACACCGAGTCCAATGCCGTCCAGATCAAGACGGCGGGCCTGACGAATGTTAGTTTGTGGATAGGCCGAAACGCTCAGGGGAAATATTTACTCGATCTCGACCGTCCGATTACGGTACGGCACGGTATAACGACGATGTGGCTAGACAAGAGATTGCCAGCGAGTTTGGAAGTTTTGATGAAAGACTTATACGAACGGGCCGACCGCAAACATTTGTTTGTGGCTCGCCTGGATATGGAAATCAGACCGTAAAGAGGCGAGCGGGATGTGTCAACGCCCCGATACCGGCGAGCGGGGCGTGTCAACGCTACGCTACGGTACGGGCGAGCGGAGGAGATTAACGCGATGAAACTGCTGGTGCGTCGGATCGTATCGCAGCCGTTTGCGGAGAATACGTATGTCGTGTGGCAAGAGGGGGCCGGCGATGCACTGGTCGTCGATCCGGGACTAGAACCGGAACTCATTCTGGAGTTGCTCAAACGCGAACGTCTCGGTGTGGCCGCGGTTCTCAACACGCACGGCCACGCTGATCACATTGCCGGAAATCAGGCAATGAAGCAGGCATATCCTTCCGCTCCGCTGGTGATCGGCGAGCTAGATGCCGCGATGCTGACTGATCCGGTATTAAACCTCAGCGCGGCGTTCGGCGAGCCGATGGTTAGCCCTGCGGCGGATCGCACGGTGAAGGACGGCGAGACGATTGAGTATGCCGGTATCGTCTTGGAGGTGCGTCACATTCCGGGGCATTCGCCGGGACATGTGGTCTACGTGGGGCTCGGGATAGTTCTAGGCGGCGATGTGCTGTTTCAGGGTTCTATCGGTCGTTACGACTTCCCCGGAGGAAGCTACGCCGCGTTGATGCACGGCATACGCACAAAATTACTAACCCTGCCGCCAGAGACAGTGGTATATCCCGGTCACGGCGGCGCGACGACCGTTGGAAGCGAAGCGGAGGACAACCCGTTCTTGGAGCCGACAATCCAAGTCGTCGCGTCTGCCAAGAATCAATAGCGTAAAAAGACAGACGAGGCGGTTCGCCGCCCTGATACTGGCGAGCGGGATGTGTCAACGTCCCGATTCGATGGTTACAGAGGTTGATTGAGTATGGCTGAGAATCTAGCGATACCGCACACACCTAGCAGCACGATGCGCCCGTTGCCGGAAACCAACATCCGCGAAGTATTCATGGCGTTGGATGGCGTCAACTCCCCTATCGCTGTGCTAGGTGCCCGACTGGTGAGTAGCCTCCTTCTCGCGCCGATTGGGTTTCTGTTGCTCGGGCCTCTGTTCGCGTTGAAGTTTGCTCCCTTCCTTTGCAAGCGTTACACTCTCACGAATCGTCGCCTGTTGATACAGCGCGGCTGGAAACCGGCGGTGAGCCAGGAAATCGCGTTGAGCGAGATTCGCGATGTCCATCTCGATGAGACGAGGATCGACACCTACTTCCTCTCTGCCGAACTGCGTATTCTCGGGGATGCCGGGAAAATCCTCCTGACCCTACCGTCCGTACCGGAACCGGCCGGATTCCGCCTAGCGATTCTCGACGCGGCCCGTGCCTATGGCGTATCGGCCTCAAAAGTTATCGGCCCGTTCAAGGCTGCCGGCGAGGCCAAGTGATCGCCGTCGGCTCGACCGAAGTGATTGTTGAACTTGTTGTGGCTAGGCGAGCGGGGTGTGTCAACACCCCACTTCCTCAATAAGCAGAGCTTCGCCCCTGTCGCCGGAGTGCCGCTCTCGGTAGAATAAATCTTTGTTCTATCGAGACATGCACCATGCTCACCCTGACCGTCAACGGCGAACCCCGAACCCTGCCCGAACCTCTGTCCGTCGCTGATCTCCTTCGTCTACTCGGCCACGAAAACCGAAAAGTAGCGGTGGAAGTCAATCGCGATGTCGTACCGGCGCGAGTCCATACGCAGCATCTCCTCCACGCCGGTGATGCCGTCGAGATTGTCACCCTTGTCGGGGGCGGCTCAGGTGTCCCGGTTGATCGTCCACTCGTTGTCGGGAAATTCTCTTTCCATAGCCGACTATTCACCGGCACCGGGAAATTCGCGACCTACGACCTGATGCGCGACGCCATGATGGCGAGCGGCTGCGAAGTCACCACGGTTGCCGTGCGACGCGAACGACTCGTCGATAAACAAGGCCGGAATATCCTTGACTATCTCGACCTGAAAAAGCTCACGATACTGCCGAACACCGCCGGTTGTTTCTCGGCCGACGACGCCATCCGACACGCGCGATTGGCTCGCGAGTTACTCAGCAATCTGGACAATCCAGGCAAAGACTGGGTAAAGTTGGAGTGCCTCGCCGACACCAAGACGCTATTACCCGATCCGATTGACACGCTACGGGCTACGGAGCAACTGGTAAAGGAAGGCTTTACCGTTCTCGTCTACTCCAGCGATGACCCCGTCCTGGCCAAACGTCTCAAGGAAGCGGGCGCGGCCAGCGTCATGCCCGCCGGTAGTCCCATCGGATCGGGTCAGGGTATCCTTAACCCCAACAATATCAGCATTTGTTTGGAATATCTCAAGGATGGCGACCCCGACTATCCCGTTATCGTCGATGCCGGGGTCGGCACCGCCAGCGATGTTAGCTTTGCCATGGAACTCGGCTGCGACGGCGTATTACTTAACACAGCTATTGCTCACGCACAAGATCCGGTGCGGATGGCCTGGGCCATGCGCTACGCCACCGATGCCGGGCGATTGGCCTACCTCTCGGGGCGAATCCCGCGCAAAATGTATGCCTCCGCCAGCAGCCCCCTGGACGGCCGCATCGCCCCCGTTCGAGGGTAGAACCGACCACCAGCCACCGATACCACACCGACACCGCGCACGACAGAAGGGTATCATGTTCAACCACAGCCACCTTTTAACCAGCACACGGTCAGAGCCAGGAGCGCTATCGACGAACCGGGTTGGCGACCCACCCCGCTCGCCGTGGTTCCCGGTACTGATGACTTTACTTATCTCAGCGACTTCGTCGGCGCAAACAACGCCACCGACGTACTGGAAAGATGTCCGCCCTATCCTTCGCAAAAGCTGCACGGTCTGCCACAATCCCCGGCAGCTGATCGAGAAGGAAGTCAGCGGCGGCATCGCGCTGGACACCTACGAAAAAACGCTCAAACACCTCAAACGCGGCAAGTCAACCGATAGCCCGTTGTATACCTTCCTGATTAATCCCGATACGGAAAAACGGATGCCCTTGGGAGCAAATCCGCTCGACACAGCAAGTATCGCTATGGTCAAAGCATGGATCGACGCCGGGGCACCGGAGGGCATTCGCCCCGAGGAAACACCCGTGCCACCGCGGACCGCCGTCCGCACTCGCAAAATGGACGTCACCTTCCCCGCCACGATGGCCAACCTCACGCTCAACATCGGGCCGTTGTCGCCCGTCGTCGCCGTGGCGTTCCATCCGGAAAAACGCCTCCTCGCCGCCGGAAGCTATGGCCGGGTTACACTGTGGAACTTGAAGACCGGCGAACCCGAGCGTGTCATCACCTCGGTCCTCGGCGCGGTCAACGATCTGCGTTTCAGCCCTGATGGCAAAACGCTTGCCGTCGCAGGTGGGCAACCGTCAGCCAAGGGCGACCTGCGTCTGGTTGACGCCGCCACGGGGGAACTACGCCATGTCTTGCCTGGACACGATGACGTGGTGGCTGCCGTCGCGTGGCGGTTCGACGGTAAGCAACTCGCCTCGGCCAGTTACGACCGCACGGTCCGTACCTGGGACGCCAGCGGCAAACGCCTTAACACCTTTACCCATCATTCCGATTTTGCTCTGACCGTCGGCTACTCTCCAGATGGCAAAACGCTCTACACGGGCAGCAAAGATCGTAGTGTACGAGTCCTTGACGCCAACACCGGCGCAAGTAAGTTCACCTACAGCGACCGTGACGACGACGTACTGACCCTTGCCGTTCATCCCGATGGCAAAGCCGTTGTCGCCAGCGGACTGACGCCGACGCTATCTTGGTGGGATGTGACGAATAGCTCCAAGCTACGCGGTATCGGTGGACACCGCGGCGCCGTTTACGAAGTCGCCTTCGATCGCAAAGGCACCACCCTCATCTCCGCCGGCGAAGATGGCACCCTGAAGCTATGGAACGGCTCAACAGGGGTCCTGGTCCGCTCCATTCCTGTTGGTTCCTTGGTCTACTCGGCTGCTATCAGTGCCGATGGCCAACTGGCCGCCGCAGGCAGTTTCGATGGTGTCGTGCGTGTCTATGAGACGGCCGGCGGGAAACATTTGGCGACACTAATCGCACCGCCAACGGGGTGGTTAACCCAAACACCCGATGGACAGGTCGTCGGCTCCGCCGAACTTCTGAAAGATGCGAAATTCTCCCTGGCTGGTAAACCCCTGGATGTGACCAAGGTTGTCTCGGGCGAGGCCGTCCGCCGTTCTCTTTCCGCAATCAAGTGAGGCACCCACCATGCGTACCCTTCTGTTCGCGCTGTTGCTGCCGGTCATTGCGTCGGCACAAGTCAGCTATCCCATGATCACGCACACCCACCCCGTGGCCGTGCAACGGGGTAAGACGTCGCCCGTGACTGTCAGCGGAGCCATGAACTTCGCCGAGACCACCCAGGCTTTGTTCCAGGGGACGGGCATCATCGCGAAAGTCGTGCCAGACAAGAAAGCCGACAAGACCGCCCGCGCAGTACAACTGCAGATGACGGTGGACGAAAAGGCAATTCCCGGCGTGCGGGATTTCCGGGTCGCCGGCAACCTCGGCCTATCGAGTGTCGGGCAAATCGTCATCAGCGAACACCCTGTCGTCGAGGAAACCGCCAAAAACGACACCCGCGAAACGGCCCAGACGGTCCCTGTGCCGTGCGTGGTCGCCGGTAAAATCGAGATCGCCGAAGATGTGGACTTCTTCAAGTTCAAGGCCAAGGCCGGGCAGACAATCACCTTTGAAGTCTTCTGCGCCCGTATTCAGGACCGCATCCATGACCTACAAAAACACGCCGACCCGATCATCACCGTCTACGATTCAGCTGGTCGCGAACTGGCGGCGAATGATGACTTCTACTTCGCAGATCCACTGGTTGCCGTCACATTCAAGGCCGATGGTGAGTATTTCGTACAAGTTCGCGATAGCAAATACGACGGCGATCCGCGTTGGGTTTATGCCCTGGCCATCGATGACGGCCCCCGTCCGACCCATGTCTACCCTTCGGGGGCCCAGGTCGGCAAGGAAACGACACTAGAAGCCGTCGGAACCGGATTGACCGCGAAAGTGAACGCCCCAACAACGCCTGGTGTTCACGAAGTGATTCTCGATACACCGCGTGGCTCGTCCGCACCAGTGCCGCTCATCGTCAGCTCTCTGGCCCAGTCGCTTGAAGCGGAGCCGAACGACGACATAACGAAGGCAACGCGCGTCACGCTGCCGTGCGGCATCAATGGCCGAATCGGAACGCCGGGCGATGTCGATCATTTCGTATTCACAGCGAAAAAGGGGGTAGCGTTGCGGTTCGAGGTCAAGGCGCGCCGCTTCGGAACGCGGTTGCTGTCGAGCCTCGATTCCGTGATCGACGTTCTCAACGCCAAGGGCGCTATTCTGGCGACCAACGACGACACCAACGCCAAGGACGCCGCGCTCACCTTCACGCCTACGGCCGATGGTGACCACATCTTGCGTGTTCGCGAACTCAACGGCAAAGGCGGGCCGACGTTTGTGTATCACATCGAGGCCGAGACGGTGAAACCGGATTTTTCACTGAAGTGCGACGGGGACAAGGCGATGATCGGTCCCGGCGGGTCCGTAGCGTGGTATGTGCAGCTGACGCGGCTAGGCGGATTCACCGGACCGGTGCAAATCGAGGTCAAGGGATTGCCGCAGGGCGTAACGGTGAACCCGCTGACGATCGCGCCCGGACAGACGCAAGGGTTGTTGGTATTGAGCGCGGCTGCCGATGCGAAGCTCAACGCTGCCTTGGTGACGGTGATGGGTACGCCGCCCGCCCTCGCGTCCGCGAGCAGCGAGACCGAGCAGCCGCGGAGGAGGATCACCTGACGGTTCGCGGCGGGAGCCTTGACCTCCGCAGCGACCGTGCCGATCGCCGCGTTCTGGAAGTCGAAGAGCATGTTG
>RGDT01000310.1 GCA_009918525.1 Planctomycetia bacterium | reverse complement strand
CGAGAATCGTTATGATATTAAAATAGTTAAAATGGAAAAAATCGGAAAAACCGAGTGCGCTCGACTCGAAATGATCGTGGACGGCAAGACGCGCTCTTTCGAGCATCTGGCCGTGGAGGATGGGGTTCTGGCTCGCTTTTCCTTTGAAGGTAAAGCCGCGACCCCGCCTGTACCACTGCTGAAGTTGCCACCAAAAGCCGGTGATAAGTGGAATGTCGATTCCAAGCTCGACGGACAGATGTACAAGGGAACGCTAACCGCGAATCTGGAAAAAGTAAAAGTTCCAGCAGGGGATTATTCCGCCATCAAAGTGTCCGGTCCTGACATGGATCTGAACGGGACCAAATTCAGTGTAACTTATTGGTTCGTTTCGGGAGTGGGACTGGTCAAACTTCAGTCTGAATTAGCTGGGCTGAGAGTGCTATTTGAACTGGAGAAAGTGGTACCTGGCAAGTCATAGTTTGTCAACGAAATTGGCGAATTTCAAGCGGTTGATCCGCGTCGATGTAGGGATTGTGGACGGTAATATTTGCTAGCCGATATTGTCCGTCCCCTTCTCGAATCCATCTCGTTTTAACAAAAAAATACTCCGCTCCAGACGCTATCCCCCCTGTAGGTTTGGCCTTGAGAACGACTAACTCGGAGTTGTGATGGTCAAATTTGATGTCCCATAGAATGACCGAGTCGATTCTTTGACGTCGTAAAGTATCCTCGACTAATTCACGAAATTGCGGGTAATCAGAACTTCCCCAACGCAAATTGGTCGAAACGTGAGAGACAATCCGCGCAGCGTCTCGTTGTTCCACGGCTTTGGCCATCTCCTGAAATTTGCGTTTAATCTGTTCGAGGCGTGTTTCGACTCGGTAGTCGAGCCAGGAATACAATCCTACCAGCCCTACGAAAAAGATGGATAAGACGATTAGCCAGCCGTTGCGCTGCTTGGTCCAGCCATAGACAGATGCCGCTGCCGCCACAATGAGAATGAAGTAGACGAGCCAGTTTCCCTCATATAACCAATCCATCGAATGTATTCCCCTCAGATGTTCAAGGTCTTCCCAGAGGATGTTCCGGCTTGATGTCTCGATCTTCTTCAGCTTTTTTCTTTTTATCTTGCTCGGCTTTTTTTCGTTTGATTTCGGCCTCTTCCCCTTCAATAGTTAGCATTCGAGGAGCTTCTTGACGCCCAGCTTGATAACCCCAACTGTAGACCAGGTAAAAAGCTACGATCAAGATGATGCCAACGATCAACGGGGTAAGCAATCCGACTCCATCCTGATGGGCTCCGGCAAGCCATCGTCGCCAACCACTTTGTTTGCGAATGCTGCTCAGCCAGCGACGGCCCGGAGCCGTTTCGTCGAATTGTCGAACGGCCGTGACGACTTTGCCAACCTGGCGTCGGGCAGCAGCATTGTCAGGATCGACTTCGAGAACGGCAAGATACGCCCATACTGCCTCTCCAAGTTCGCCCGAGCGCGTGAGGGATTCGGCCTGATTTAACCCACCTACCAGATGAGAGACGTAGTCGGCCAACAACGCTAGATCGGCCTGACAGCGTCGGCACTTACGCTCTTCGTCTTCGTTCGTCGCGCTACACATCGGGCATTTGAGCATGGATTTACTCCGCATTTTCTGAGGCGATGGCAAACCGACGACTCACATCGTCGATTTCTCAATTCCAACGAGAAGTGGACGTGTGTCTCCTGATTTTTGGTACTGATACAGAGAGCGTAAGTCTAGAATTTCCTTGGATTTCTAGTGTCTCACGCTCGCCAACCTTGCCTAAAGTAGGTAAGCGTAATTCAGTAAACGATCATCAAGCGATCGAGTTGCCTCTTCCATCTGGCGTTTGTCACCGGAATTCATCGCCTGTCGCACAGCTCGACAGAGGTCCTCCAGTTCGCGACGGTCTTCGGCATTCTCGATTCGGGGGATGACATTTTGTTCGGCCCGTTTAAGTACCTCGGCGGCATCGCGAAATTCAGGTGTGTTCTCCAGTTCCATCGTTTTGTTGACGAGTTCTTTGTTGATCTCTTTCATCTTGATCAACTGGGATGCTGTCAGTTCGTTATCCCCTGCCTGTTGAATCGCGAACCTTTTTTTCTGCCCTGCGTAAAGGTCGTTGAGCATTACCGTGAGGATGCCGTCATCACCATACTCGAAACAGACTTCGATTTCGCCTTCGCGTTGGGGACGCGGCGGTTTGAATTCCCAAGGAATCTCGGCTAACTTGACGTTCTCAGGGTTATCAGGATTGTCGTAGACATCGCCTTCATAAACGCTGATGACCACACGGTCGGCTGGGTCAGCAACGGGGAAATATTTCTTGGTGAACGAGCAAGGTATATCGCTTCCCCGCCTGATAATCGGATCTAGGAACACGCGGTTGGTTCGCGCATCGACGGGATTGGCGCACAAAGAGTGCTCCAGCTTCACGCTATACGCGTAGCTATCCAAACCGGCTGCTCCTTGGAGGATGGCCGAAACAATAGCTGCCCCCTGTGCGACGCAGGTCATCGGATCGACGCGGTCGAACGATTCGGGTTCCTTTCCGCCAAGTTTTTCGGTGACATAACGCCGGATAAGCGGAATTTTGCTTGTTCCGCCAACCAGTAAAACTTTGTCGATGTCTTTGGGTTTCATGCCGCGCAATTTAAGAGCCTCGTCGATAGCTGTTCCGCTCTTGACAACGAGCGGCATAATGACCCGTTCAAATTCACCGCGAGAGACTTCTTCTTCGAGGCTGAGGTGTCGTTCGGGAACCAATGCTGCCTTGCGAGCGACCGCGCGGTCGCTACTCGATAGGTCGATTTTGGCACGCTCGACGGCCAACATGAATTGTTGCTTGTGGGGCGAATTCAGGATGTCGAACCCCGTTTTTTCCTGGAAGCGGTCGGCGATCAGCTTCCCGAAAAGGGCGTCCACATCGTCGCCGCCTAGTTTGCCGATGCCCTTCGAGGCCATTTCCTCGAACATGCCGTGGTGAATGCGGAGGATCGTCACGTCGAGGGTCCCGCCGCCGAAATCGTAAACGAGAACCGTCTGATCATCTTGGGCATTCAAACCATAGCAGATGGCAGCGGCGGTCGGCTCGTTGATGAGCGTCAACACTTGCATATTGGCTGCCCCGGCGCAGAGTTTAGTCGCGTGGCGAGCCAATCCTTTGCTATTTGCCGGAATGGTGACGACGGCTTTGGTAAATGTTTCGTTGAGAACCTGTTCGGCATCTTTCTTTAAGAGGCTGAAAAGCATGACTGCAATTTGTTCGGTGCGGAGTGTTTGGCCTACAAATGGGACTCGTTCAGGGGTGCCTAAGATGCGTTTGATGGAGCGGATCGAACGCTGTTCGTCGAAATTTTCCTTGGCTTCCTGACCGAACGCGAGGGTACCGTCCCGGCGCATAGTGACGATGGAAGGGGTGTATTTTTGCCCTTCGTGGTTTGGTACCACCTCCGCTTGCCCGAACTGGAAGTTCGCTACGACGGAGTTACTGGTACCGAAGTCGATCCCGATGTATGGCATAAAGCACCTGGAAGAAAATTATCATCATTGAGTCACAGGAAAAACAGAGCCGGGAGCGATGACGAGCGGGGTGTGTCAACTCACCGGAAGAATCCGAGCGTTGAGACGGCCCGAAAAAATCGGGGCGTTGACACACTTCGGAAGAATCGGGGTGTTGACATGCCCCGCTCGCCTCGGGTCTGATTCTTATTCATTCCGATACGATCACTTTGGGTCGACGAAGCACGAATTCGGGTTGGGAGCTTGCCCAGCCGCGTTGGCGTTGTTCCGCGATGAGTAGCGGGCCCATTCCTTCGACTCGCATACTTCCGACGCGTTCATGAAGATCGGGACGGTAGGGTGAACTGATTACCGCATCGTAAGGATGCACACCATGTCGCAGCAAGGCAGCGTTGACCTTGCGAGATTCGATGTCTAAGGCCGTCGTCCAGCGTTTCAAGGCTTCGAGATCGTCCGTGGTCGGACGGGCCGCGACAATTTCCTCAAGGTCTTGGCCGATCTCCAGCAGGGTGTTCAACAATGCTAAGCTGACCCGCTTCTCGCCGTGGACTTCCTGCCGAAGTTGCTGATAGGCTTTTTGTGTCTCGGCTGCAAAGGTATTAAAGCTGGTTTTGAGTTCGTCCCGCATTCCGGTGAGTCGGCGGTCGAATTCCGTGTGCTGACGATTATTCCGCTCGCGAAGTGAAATGACCTCTTCGCACAGGCGGAACAGGGTCGAAGCCCCTAACGTCTGCTGATCACGCGCTGATTGGGGGCCATCCAAACGCGGAAGATTCGAGATTGGTTCCTCTTTCATCGACGTTTCCTATGACGCGGGGGGTAGTTCTATAGCCCAAGGGTCCAGTTTGGCGCAGCTTAATCGCTCCAGAATCGACTCTACATCGGGATTAACATCCGGGATTACAGGCGGCGTTATACTTG
>RGDT01000309.1 GCA_009918525.1 Planctomycetia bacterium | reverse complement strand
GTTTCAAGGAAGCGGAACTCAAAACCGGTAAGCTGCCACCGAAACCAGCCTTTTCGCGGAAGGAAAAGCTGGCAACGTGGGTGACTGCGGCGGAAAATCCCTATTTCGCACGAGCGATGGTAAACCGCGTTTGGGGCCAATTCATGGGACGCGGATTGGTGCATCCCGTGGACGATCTCGGCGGCAAAAACCCGCCGACCCTGCCTACTTTGCTCGATGAACTGACACGCCGTTTTGTCGAACACAAATATAGCCTACGCTGGCTCATCAAGGAGATTGTGTCGAGTCAGACGTACCAGCTCTCGGGGAAAGGCTCCAGCAACGAGGCTTTCCCCCGCTTCTACGAACGCGCCCGCGTACGCCCTCTTACCGCGGAAGAGCTGTTCGTGTCGTTGCGTACTGCCACGCTTTTCGACGTGTCAGGAGGCAAAATCAGCGGGCCGATTCGGGAATATATGGAGCGGTATTTCGGAACGCCGACCAATGGTCAGGGCGAGTTTCAGGGTGGATTGATGGAGCATTTATTCCTCAATAACTCTGGCGAATTGCGCAATATCATCCGCCGTCGCAAGGGGAACCTCGCGGATCAGATCGCATCAGCCCCGGCGGGTCAAGGGACTGACACGCTGTTTCTCGCGGTGTTGTCGCGTCGTCCTTCCGAAGTTGAGCGGGAACGGTTTAACGCTTATTTGAACGTCGCCGGCAAACCGGATGGACGCGATGCCCGCGTTGAAGAGGCCATATGGGTCCTGCTCAATAGTGCGGCGTTTCGCTTCAACCATTAAGCCCAGCCACGTGTTTCATGTGGGTTTGTGGGGCGGTAATAAATACCATTCAATGCCCCCCTTGATGCTGAAGAGACTGCTCCTAAGATAGGAGTGGGAGTCTGCCATTGTCTCACCCGGACAGCCCCCTGATGTATCCCGACGCACGGAGTAAACGATGACCAAGTTCGTTCGCGGGCTGGCGCTGATTGCCGGCCTCAGTCTTGTGGGCTTTAATGCCGTTCGCGCTGATGAGGAAAGCAAGAAAGCTCAGAAAGACATTCTTGAAATCGCCGCCGATATCGAAGCTGGAAAGGACATTGCCGCCAAGGTAGCGGCCGTCAAGAAGAAGTACGAAGACCTTAACTCCTTGATGCATGCCTACAAGCCCAGCGAAAAGGGTGGAATTGGCTTTGGCCCCAAGGCCAAAGGCGACGGCATCGAGATCAAGCTGAACTCCTTGGCCAAGCGAGCACTGACCAAGACCGCCATCGACAAGGAAAAGGCGGATCTAGTGAAGACCGGCTACATTAACATTGCAATCGCCAAGATCACCGACGCCTATGCTCCGACGAAACCCAAGGGAGGCAAGACCCCCAAGGATTGGAAGAAGTTCACCGAAGACATGGAAAAAGCCAGCAAGAGCCTGATCGACGCTGCGAAAGCCGGTGACTCGGCCGCGTTGAAGACCGCCGCGACAAACCTCAACAGCAGCTGCAACAACTGCCACAGCGATTTCCGCGACTCCTGAGCCGCACGATCATTCAAAAGTTAGAGAGGCGAGCTGATATGATCTCAGCTCGCCTCTCTTCTTTTTTCATTCCCGATGAATTAACCGTTCAGAATCCCCAACAACTGGTCGTGCAAGATGCCGTTGCTGACGATAACGTCCGGCCGGTCGATACTCATCGACCCGTCCCAACAGCTGAACAGACCACCCGCTTCGACGACAATCGGTACGACCGCTGCAACATCCCACGAGTGGACACCGTACTCGATCATGGCTTCACCTGCACCTTGAGCAGCAAGCATGAAACCATACCAATCGCCGTAGCCCCGCTGCCGTTCTGTGCGGCGGACAAGTTCGAGAAACTGTTTTTCGCGGCCTGCCTTCACAAACCAGTTGAGGCCGGAATAAAATAGATTGGCCTTGCTCAACTCAGTGACTTTGGAAACGGAAATCTTCTGATCATCGCGATAGGCACCACCACCGCGAACGGCGTGCCAGGTACTCCCTTGGCAGGCGCAGTCGATAACACCGGCAACGAGTTCCCCTTTATACTCCAAACCGACCATCGTACCCCATAGTGGAATGCCGCGGACAAAACTGCGGGTACCGTCGATGGGGTCCATGATCCAGCGATAGCCGGTCGAGGAAGGCGTATCGCCAAACTCCTCGCCCAAAAAGCCATCCCCGGGAAACGCACGGGCCAGATGCTCACGCAGGAATTGTTCCGTTGCCCGATCGGCTATGGTCACCGGGCTTTCATCCCCTTTGGTCATTACCTCTAACGGCTTGTCGTAATACGCATGGGCCACTTTTCCGGCCTTGCGAGTAATATCTATCGCCTGTTCGTATCGACTGCGCCAGTCCGCGTTCATCGGCTCTCCCTACGGGACATCGTCTTCTTCGCCGGCGCAACAAACCGATCCTTCACCGTGTTCGGCGTCTCGTCCGGCGGCATTTCATATGGTAGCGATTTTAGGAACGCTACAAGGTCCTTGATCTCGTTCGGCTTCAGATGACTGGTCTTACCGTGCTTATCTTCCTTGTTAGAAGTGGTCAACAACTCTTCCAGGGTCTTCGCGCTACCGTCGTGTAAGTAAGGTGCTGAACGGTAGATCCCCAAGAGTGTCGGCGTATCGAACTTCGTACCCATCTTCTCCAGCGCATCACGACCGGTTCCCACATCGTGCAGTTTGAACGGCTTTGTGAGCGTCGAGTCACTGAAGTAAGGACCGTTATGACATTTTACACAGCCTACAGCGTCGCTGAGGAAGAGTTCTTTCCCGCGTATGGCGTCATTACTGAGTTTACCACCTGGAGCGTGCGGCGAGAGGGTGAACGTGAACGAGTTTGAATAAATAGCCAAGGCATCAAGATCCTTCGATCGACCGCCGGTCTTTTCTTCCAGTTCGATGGGATAATGGCCAGATTTAGGCTTGATTCGCTCTTTGAGCAGTCCAACACCAGCCATCAGTCTTCCACGAATTGTGTACTCAAAATCCTGAACCTCATCGCGGTCGGCGGAGTAGTGAAGCGGATGGGTATGGGCCATGCCGAACATGGGAGGAGTACGGCGCAGACCTTCCGGATTTTTCCAAACGCGAGCGTCATGATGGCCGTCTGGATGGCAAGAGGAGCAACTGATCCAACGGCGATCGGTCATCGGGTATTTCGCTGTGACAAATAGTTCCTTGCCCCGAACCCATTCGGGCGACTTGGGTGGATCACAGACGGTGATCATCGCTAATTTCTTGTAAGCCATGCTGTCGAAAACGACGACTTGAAAGTCAATGGTGTTGTATACGTAAACTTCTTTTCCATCGGGAGAAGTTCGAACGGCTCGCGGATGTCTTCCAACCTGGCGAGGTCTTCCTAAGGCTCGAATTTCCACGTAATCGTCGTTGATAACTTCCGAGACGTTCATGTCATCGGTTCCGGCATAGACCGTGTATAGCAAGCGATTGTCCGGTGATAACGCACTTTCCCAGGGATTGGCAGTAACGTAGACGCCATTAAAGCTGTCCATTCCGATGGAGGTTCGGCGTTGTGCCTTCTTTTCGACCGGGACCAGATCGCAGATGGTGACCTGTGGGAAGATAGAGCCGTCGCCGTGGTTCACCTGAACCTTGCTGCGGATGTGGGAAATATAGGCTTTGGGCCGAGTCGGATGAATAAGAACGTGTCGAGCCAAGTTATCGGTGGAATGGCCCTTCCAGGAGTCAACCACTTTTCCGCTGCTGAGGTCAATGGCATGGAGGATGCCGGTAAAAAACTCGCAGACGTAGAGACGTTTTTCGTCAGGGCTTAGAGCGATTCCGCGCGGATGGACACCAGCATCGAGTTGTCGGACGACTTTACGAGTCGCGAGATCAATTTCGCTTACTTTTCCAGGGTATTCGTGAGTGACATAAGCAGTCTTGCCATCGCGAGTGGACACGATGCCATATGGTTCGTCATCTACTTTGAGGGTGTGGACGACTTTGCCAGTACCAGCGTCAAGAATGATAACGAGGTCTTCGCGATAGACAGTAACAGCAGCAAGATCAGAGCGTCCGATCCAGGTAACGCTCTCCGGTTTGTCACCGATGGCGATTTCGTGAACTTTAGAGCGTTTGGTGAGATCCACGACGGTAACTGTACCGTTATCGGCGTTGACAGCTAAAAGGCGTTTGCCATCGGGAGAGACGTCGATAAGGCTGTTGGAAGACCCGGCGAGGCAAAAGGCCGGTACGAGGATGGAGAAGAAGAAAGCGGCCCTAAACATCGAGGAGATTCCTCCAGAAAAAGAAGCTGGAAGGATATTATGGTGAAAAAGCGAACAAAAGGGAGCCGGAAATACAAAAGAGGGAAATAAAAAAAGAACCCCAGGCTCGGGATACGAGCTGGGGTTGATCTAAGACAGTGTTGAATCGAGAGAGTCGAGCGAGGGTGCGTCATGTGAGAAAAGTCTGAGCCTCGCGGCTACAGACGGATCAAATATCCTTAGAAAGGAGGTGATCCAACCGCAGG
>RGDT01000308.1 GCA_009918525.1 Planctomycetia bacterium | reverse complement strand
GTCGGCTGCACCCCGAAAGAAGGCTGGTGCTTCACTTGCTCGACAGTTCGTAACTCTTTTCCTGGGTGCCGGCCTTGACCGTCAGCTTCAGGTCGCTGGAGGTGTTATACTTGGCAGGGAGCAGTTCAGCGATCTCGTCCACGGTCGGGCTGTCGGGCGTGTTGTACATTTTCCGCTTCCCAACAACTTTTGGGGCCGTGATCTCGACGCGTTTCTCGCCCGGCGGCATGGTAGCGGTGTACTGTCCGTCTTTGATCGTGGCGTCTGCGTTCTGAGACTGACCGTCAGCCGGCAGGAAACGGATCAGCCCTTCTGGAAGGGGCTTGCCATCAAGGGTTATCTTGCCTGAGACGTTGGCCTTGCTCGTTTCCGAGCAGCCGATGCCGGTGCTCAGTGCGAGGATACAGGCGAAGAACAGGGCGTTTCGGGTGATACCGTTCATTTTTGATCCCTTTGTGGGTTAAAAGTTGGAGAGTACTTCGCCACCATTCATCGTGCCTAAGGCTCTCCAGGTGACCGAAGCGATACTGTTCGTCACGAACCGGATGGACCCGTCGCCCATCAACACGTTCACGCCTCCCGTGTGACGGCTGCGGGCTGCCTTGTGGGCGTAGCCCGAACCGGAGGTCGTACAGGGCGGGTTCTGGGGGTAAGCGGTTGCACTACAGTACGGCGATACATCGGTCCCGGAGTTGGGAGTGTTGATCGTCATGAACTGGGTGCAAGGACGGTCGTCGTTAAGAAAGTCGCCGCGGATATCGAAGTCGGTGTCATTAGCTGCCATGATGATCTCGGACATCAGCAGTGTGTTCGATGTGCCATCGGTGATGTCGGTTAACTTGGTTTTACGGGGTTGGCTGGCACTTGCGTTGTCCATGTAGCCGAACGGAGCGATACCCAGAGTCGGGCTTTGAAGGGCGTCGGCGGGGTTAAAGGGAACCGCCTGGTTGCCCCAGTTGATGACGTAACTACCCCGAGCACGCCAATAGATGTCACCCTTCCATATAGCTCCGTCCCGGTCGCTGGGACAGTAGTATAGCGGTGCAGTCTTCGCGTAGATGCCGTTGGTCGTACTCGTGACCGTATTCGGTGCTTGATAGAAGTGAACCGTTTGGTTGAACTGCACGTAAAAATTCCCCTGCTCGACATACGGCCAGACATAAACGACCCAAACGCGACGCGGGTTGTTGCGGTTGCCTTCCGGTAAGGCCCCTTCCGCGTCGTGGAAGGAGTGGATCGCCAGCCCCCACTGCTTGAGGTTGTTGGTACACTTCATGCGGGCCGCTGCCTCGCGGACCTTCTGTACGGCGGGCAGGAGCAGCCCAATCAAAATCGCGATGATGGCAATGACGACCAGCAATTCGATCAGGGTGAACGCTGGCCTTGACGGGGTTCGTGAAACGGACATCAGATGACTCCTGAAAGGAAAGGAACGATCACTAGACAGGTTGGAAACAACCCGTTACCGCAACTATCCGCGGGTATGTCAGATTAACTCAGACAATTATCGGTCTTCACGAGTTTAAGACATGAAAAGAGACTAGACATGACCCACGCGAGTTAAGGGTCCGTCTCCATCTTTCCTAACTTCAGATGTTATCGGTGTGTCCCCGATTTGGCCAGAGTTACCAACGCGATTTCCGACTTTTCGTCGGCAGGATTGAGCAGGATGAACAATACGCCACGAGTCGAAGATCGGCTCGTGGCGTCGCACGACTTTTCTTTTTACTCTTCGCCCGATTCCGCCTGTTTTGCTCCGCGGCCCTTTTTCGCGGGGGGTTTGGTCAGGGCCTTGAGTTCTTCCGGTTCCTCTTCGGGAGTCTCCGGCGGAGCGATGAGTTTCGAGTTAGCTCCGCGTTTGGCCAAAACCTTGGCGACGATCTCATCGTACAACGACGGATTCTCCCGAAGGTATTCCTTGGCTTTTTCCGAACCGTTACCCAAACCCAACTCGCCGTAATAAATCCAGTTGCCCTTTTTCTCGACAATCTTGTCTTCCAGAGCCAGGAGAATGGCATCGCCCTGAGCGCTGATACCGTGGTCGTACATCAGTTCAAAACGGCAATTACGGAAGGGCGGCGCCACCTTATTCTTGACCACTTTGACCTGCACCTCGGAGCCTATGGTTTCGTCGCCCTTTTTGACTTGGCCGACGCGGGTGACCGACATGCGAACCGAGGCGTAGAACTTCAACGCTAAACCGCCCGAGGTCGTTTCCGGGCTACCGAAGAACACGCCGACCTTCTGGCGAATCTGGTTAATGAAAATGATGCACGTATTGGACTTAGCCACAATCGGCGTCAAAATACGCAGTGCCTGACTCATGAGTCGAGCTTGTAGGCCTACGTGGGCGTCACCGATTTCGCCTTCGATTTCGGCCTTGGGGACCAACGCGGCGACCGAGTCAATGACGATGATGTCAACGGCGTTGGACTTGACGAGCATTTCTGCGATGCGCAGTCCTTCTTCGGCGTGGGCCGGTTGGCTGACCAGGAGGTTTTCCAGATCGACGCCCAATCGTTTGGCCCAACTGGGGTCTAGTGCATGTTCTGCATCGATATAGGCGGCGATGCCGCCCGATCTTTGAGCGTTAGCGACCGCGTGCAGTGCGATCGTCGTTTTGCCGCTCGATTCGGCCCCGTAAATCTCAATGATACGGCCGCGCGGTAGGCCCTTGCCCCCCAGAGCGAGATCGAGACTGAGCGAACCGGTGGAGATACCCTGTACCTCCTCCCCGGTCATCTCGCCCATTCGCATGATGGCACCTTTGGCGATGTCTTTCTCGATCATCGCCATGACGTTTTTCAGGTCTCGTTCTTTATCTTTGGATAGTTCCGCCATGGTTTAGCCTCGTGGTTAGGATCATCGCCTTGCTCTGAACGCTAGTATACCCAGCGAATATCGTTTCACAAGGTTGGTAGGTGCAAATGAGTGACATTCAGCGACAATCGGGGACAATTACGGCTTGTAATGCCGTACGAGGTCGCGAGCTTCTTCCGGTGTCATTAATGTATCATTTAGTTGAGCTTCTCGAACTTTTTCCAACAGCACCCGAAAGGCCGGTCCTTGGGGGATTCCCATCGCTAGTAAATCGTGACCCGTTAGTAACGGCGGCGGGCACAGCGTCCCGGCGGCTTGCCACTCTGATCGTCGTTGTTCCACCAGGTCCAACGATCTCTCGTCTCGGCCATCGGCTTGGGCCAGGCAACGGTGAAGGGCGATCAGTTCATCGATTCCTCGATGCACCAGCAATGTCTTGAGCTGTGCTGGTCGTAGTTGCTCGACGTCTTCCATTGCGTGCTGATGTTCGATCAGCCATTCGGCCCGTTCGCGTTCGTCGTTACTCAGCCGTAACCGCAGGCTGATGGCGTTCGTGGTCTGCCGGCCTACACCATGCAATAACGCCGCGAACGCGAGCGGAAAGGATGGCTGTTGCAGCCGGCCCAGCACGTTCAGCGTGTGTTCCCACCGATTACCAAGAGAGGCCGATTGATCGCGCAGGGCCAACAGTTCAGGCAGGATTGCTGCCGCCAAGTCAAGTTCCATGAGCAACCGCATCGCCCGGACGCGGTTGGGGTCGGTCAGCATCTTCCGCAATTCTTCCGCGATCCGTTCGGCGCTGACGCCTTCGCTGATAGTCGCGCCTTTATGCACGATCGCACGCTGTGTGTTGGGTTCTAGATGCAAGCCGAAACGGGCAGTCATGCGGACGGCGCGGAGCAAACGCAAACGATCTTCGCGGAAGCGTTCGTAGGGGTCGCCGATGGCTCGCAGAACGCGGGCTTCTAGATCGGCCCTTCCATCGACAAAGTCGATCACTTTGCCACTCAACGGATCGAGAAACATACCGTTGATGGTGAAATCGCGTCTCTTGGCGTCTTCCTCGGCCGTGCTGAAAATGACTTCGTCGGGGCGACGCGCGTCGCTGTAGTTGCCGTCACGGCGGAACGTCGCCACCTGGACACGGAAGGGGCGCGGGCCAAGCACCTCGACCACTCCGAACGCCGCTCCGACCGCGATGGTCCGGCGGAATAGGGCCATGACGTCTTCGGGCAGGGCAGCGGTGGCGATGTCGTAGTCCTTGGGTTGGTAGCCTAACAGTTCATCGCGTACACAACCACCGGCGAAAAGCGCGTCGTGGCCTGCCGCTTGTAATGCCTGAACGACCTGAACGGCGAAGTCACGCTCCGTGCGCGGTGGGAGTCGCATCAGGCATAGGCTCCGGCGGTTGCGGTTTGACCCAGAATAGCAGGTGGTTGCGTCCGTACTTGCGATCGTCCCATTCGGGGCGTTCGGGCAGTCGTTCGAGCAACTCACACGTTTCGAGTTGTAGTACTAGGACACTACCGGGGGCCATCCGGGTCATCAAGGCGCTTATCAGCATCAGGAACTCATCGGGGCGATTTTCGAGGTCGGGAAACGGCGGACTCAGGAACACCGAGCTGTTGCAAGACAGCGAGAACATGTCGCAATTCATCGACGCCCTTGCGGCCCGTTTCGT
>RGDT01000307.1 GCA_009918525.1 Planctomycetia bacterium | reverse complement strand
CCGCTGCCTGTGCTGCCGGCATCATTAGAGGAGTCCCAGCTACCACCGGACCCACTGGAGGTGTTATCCGATAATCCTGAACCGGCATCGTAGTTGGTTCCAGAGCCAAACACACTCGATGTTCCAGAGCCGAAAAACGAGTTGTAAAGATACATACCCGCAGCGGCACCAAGCATCCCGCCAAAGAGGGACGACACGAAGCCACCGCCACCACCACCAGCGTAGCCCGGACCTGCGGAAGCGGGAGCACCGCCTCCACTCAAAGCGCGGATTAGGCCGACGACCACCCACAAGGCGAGCAATCCTGCCCCGGCTACGCACAACCAGCCGAGCCAGCTCGATTGGGTCTCGCTCAGTGTGATCGGTTCTAACTGTTTCGATGCCACTGTTTTCTTCAAGCGGGCCGAGAACACGTCCTCGATGTAACCAACGGCCGACAACAAACCATCGTCAAATTTTTTCTCTTTGAAATTGTTGACGAAGCGGTCGCGGATGGTATCACGACGCTGGTCGTCGATGGCCATTTGCCGAGTTTTATCGCCTACCTGCACATAAACATAATTTGGCGATTTACAGATCAGGACCAAGATACCCTGAGTTTTACGTTCCTCGTAGCGTTTTTTCGCCCAATCGCTAAAGTAGCGGCCTTTATCGGCGTTTGCTTTTTCGGCATCTTTGGCCTCAGCGAAAGTCTCGACGACGACATCACGGCCATAGTCGCGTTTCATTTGCGCAACTTTGGCGTTGGCCTTGGCGACGGCGTCTTTACTAAACATGCCGGCATTGTCGTCAATGGACGAGGCCAACAGAACACTTGGGGCGATCAGCGTAGCGAGCAGCATGAGCCGAACCGATCTCAACATGGCTGAAAACCTCCCCTGGAAGATTATCCGGGATTATTTTGTTCAGAAGGTCGGTCGTCCGACAGCCGGAGCGAAACCACCTTCTATTAAGTACTTCGTGACCTTGTCGGCGATATTTACATTTTTTCAGTTCAGCCGAACGAAAAAATACGAAATATTTTTCGTTATCACGCTCTTTTGGACCTCCGGCGAGTCGATACCCGCCCTCATGTCCTTATTATCATTATATGTGTGTTCGCACGAGGGAGAATTGCGGTGACCCGATTTCATGCGACGACAATCCTGGCTGTACGCCACCGCGGAGCGGTCGCGCTGGGAGGTGATGGGCAGGTGACGCTCGGTAACGTCGTCATGAAAGCCGATGCTAATAAAATTCGTCGGTTATTTGCCGGTAAAGTCCTCACCGGGTTCGCGGGGGCTGCAGCGGATGCCTTTGCTTTGCTAGAGCGTTTTGAAGCAAAACTCCGCGACTTTCAGGGTAACGTTCCCCGAGCGGCTACGGAACTAGCCAAAGATTGGCGTACCGATCGCGCCTTACGCCGGCTGGAAGCAATGCTTCTCGTTGCCGACATCGACCATTTATTGCTCGTCTCTGGTACCGGCGATGTGATTCAGCCTACTGACGGCATGGCCGCCATTGGCTCTGGTGGAAGTTATGCTCTTGCGGCTGCCCGCGCTCTAGCACAGCACTCGACGCTAAACGCGGGGCAAATTGTACGAGCGGCGCTGGACATAGCCGGCGATCTGTGCATCTATACTAACCGCAATATTACTGTCGAGGAACTGGGAGAACGCCGTGGCTGAAAACATGACCCCTCGACAGATCGTCGCGGAACTAGATCGCTATATCGTCGGCCAAAACGCTGCCAAGAAAGCGGTCGCCGTCGCCATTCGGAACCGTTGGCGTCGGCAACAACTCCCTGAGGAAATGCGAAAGGACGTGACGCCGAAAAACATCATCCTCATCGGCCCGACCGGGGTGGGCAAAACGGAAATCGCCCGGCGTTTGGCCAATCTGGTCGGTGCCCCATTCATCAAGGTTGAGGCCACCAAATACACCGAGGTGGGGTATGTCGGTCGTGACGTGGAAAGCATGATTCGCGACCTGACCGAAATCGCCATCGGCATGACGAAACAGGAGCAACGCAAGAAAGTAGAAGCTGATGCACACGAGAAGGTGACGGATCGTCTGCTCGATTTGCTGTTGCCTGGAAGCGGCGGCTGGGACGAGGAGAACGTCGAGGAAAACGAGCGTAATCAACGGTCACGCGACAAGATGCGTACCAAGCTCCAAGCCGGTGAACTGGATGAGCGTCAGGTTGAACTTACGGTCGAACAACGTGCTGTACCCGTGCAGATTTTCAGCAATCTGGGTATGGAGAACATGGATGTCGATTTCCAAAATATGTTTGAGAAAATCATGCCGAAGCAAGGGCAGAACCGCAAGTTGTCTATCAAGCAAGCCCGCAAGATTCTCATGGAGCAGGAAACGGACGCTCTGATCGACAAGGCGAGCGTCACCGAAAAAGCGATTCAACTGGTTGAAAATCATGGCATGATCTTCATCGACGAAATCGACAAAATTTGCGGACCGTCGGCCACAACTGGCCCTGATGTCTCTCGACAGGGGGTGCAACGGGATTTACTCCCAGTCGTTGAAGGGACCACGGTCAACACCAAGCACGGCCCGGTGAAGACAGACCACATCCTATTCATCGCGGCTGGTGCGTTTCACGTGTCGAAGCCCGCCGACCTGATGCCCGAGTTGCAGGGCCGGTTTCCAATCCGGGTCGAGTTGACCGACCTGACTCGCGAGGATTTCCTACGCATCCTCACAGAGCCGCGACATGCACTCACCAAGCAATACTGCGAACTGTTAGCAACAGAGGGCGTCAGTATCGATTTCACCCCCGATGGGATCGAGGCAGTCGCCGAGATTGCGTTTGAAGTCAACCGAACAACCCAAAATATCGGCGCACGACGGCTTCACACCATTTTGGAGCGGGTCGTCGAAGAAGTGAGCTTCGACGCTCCTGACCTGGATGATAAAAACATTCGCATCGACAACCAAGCGGTGCGTTCTAAGCTCGATGCCATTCTGGCTAAGGAAGACTTGAGCAAGTTTATTCTCTAATTGCGATTTTGAGTAATTGCGACTTTAGAGAGATAGTGGAAGCCCCTCTCAGTCGGCGACCGCTACACGTAGTCGGCACACTACCGGAAAGTGATCGGCCGCCCCGCGTCGCGAGTAGGGGCGTTTATCGCTGGGGCCACCGAAACGATCTGGTCGCCCGGCCTTGTCGGCCTTTTCCTTGACGATGGCTGCACTATCGGGGACGATACTCCATCCCTGATCGTCGAGTAGTCCGGGCGATACGCAAATGTGGTCGAACAACCACCAACGCCGGTAAAAATGCGTTCCTTCTCCTTTGTCGGCTAAAGGAGTCATGAAGTTGTACAAGAGCGGAACCGTACCGCTGGCACGTACTTGTTGGATGTCCGCGACGGCGTGGAGGTGCGAAACGACGCTTTCTTCCTCGGGGGGATCATTGAAATCACCGCACACCAGAAAATCGACTGCTGGGTTACGGTTGACCATCGCCCGAAATCGGCCATAAATGATGTCGCCGTAGGTTGACCGTGACCCGCCGTCCCGGTCGCTGATCCGCGAGGACCAATGAGACGCGACGACTACCAGGGGGTGGTCGTTCACCACTATTTGTCCTTCGAGAATGCGCAGGCGATTCCCAAGCAAGCGTGTCCGGGTTTTGTCAACCGGTAAGCGAGTGAGGATAGCGCAGCCGATGTCGCGACCGCCACCCGGATTATCGAATAAAATGGTCAGAAGATGTCGCGATGAATCGCTCATTCGGGCGTTGTAAGCGTTCAACAGCAATTCAGGAGCGCGGCTGTTGACTTCGACCTCCGCAATACACAAGATATCCGGACCCTTGCCGTCGTTCATCTTCACCAGAACATCAGTCACATGGCGTAATTTCCAGCTCAGAGCTTCGGGTTCTTGGGCATAGTAAGTGTCGTACGCCGTATCTCCTCGTTTGGTACGGCCGTCGTTTCGGTCGTCGAAAAGGTTTTCGACATTCCAGAAGCAGAAGAAATACTCACCCGCTTTGCCGCCGTTCGGTTCCGGCAGAGGGGTGGGAACTGGTAGTCGATTACCACCAATCGGGCCGGCGATGCCTGGGGTAGTGAAACCAGGGTCCGTCGGCGTCGGCCTCTGATCCGGACAACCGACGGCAGCAATTACAGCGAAAAGGATGAAGGCGATTCGCATCAAGGCACCTTGAGTTCAATCGTCACGGGAAAATGATCACTAGCTCCGCGATTGCGCAACGGGCGCCGGTCGTCCGCTCCCCCGAAGCGGTCAGGGCGCAAGGTGTTGCTGGCTCGGTGATGGTACGCTAACTTTTCGACGATCTTCGCCGATTTGTTGCGGTATTCCCAGCCACCAGGTTCTAACATCGAAGGCGAAACGACGATTTGATCGAAAATATAGGGGGTCGCTCCGAAGTAGTGTGTGCCGAGTTTTGCCTTTGCCAGATCAAAGAACGGATTGTAAAAAACCGGGCGATTGCCGCTTTTCCAGTCGAGAACGGTTTTTAGGTCGCCTGTGGCGTTCAGCGA
>RGDT01000306.1 GCA_009918525.1 Planctomycetia bacterium | reverse complement strand
ATCAATGGCAAAGATGGAACTAATGGTCGTGACGGAGTTCCAGGAATTGCGGGTCCAAAAGGTGAAGCGGGCAAAGACGGAATTGCCGGAAAAGATGGTGTTGCTGGCAAAGATGGGAGTATGAATACTATTTATTGGGCTTACATCAAGCCAAAAGACATATTGGCTTCTACTTGGAGAAAATTTGTAGTTGTAAATTCCCGCAATCTTGGGTTACCAGTGGGGGTAAAGGGTCAGTATTACCGCCTTGAAGCATCCGTGGAAATTACGACGCAAAATTCTTCACAGAATACGGTCTCGTGCTATTGGACTACGAAAGAATCGTTGGATAAGGATGCCGGAGGCTGGGGCGATTTTGACACTCAGAATATGGCTGGTTACTCGATAACTTTGAGGCCTAGGGCTGTTATGTACTTGTCTAAAGCAAGTGATGAAATAATCCTCGTATGCGGAGTTTCACAAAATGTTTCTATAAATGGTAGTTACGTTAGTGCTGAGGCAGTTGATGCTTCTTACAAGGGAAGCATAGGGGATTGACCTTGGTGATAAGCCATCGACTGTGCCATCCGGGCTAAGGTATGCAAGTTAGGTTAGGTAAATTTATGAAGCGATTTCTATTAAGTATCGGATTAGTCGCAGGCTTGCTGGTTTCAACAACCCCTGCACATGCCGCTACGAACAGGTCGCCCAGCCGGTCACGAGCTACCGTGTTCGCTCGAAGTGTTGCCCGGTTACAAGCTACTTGCAGAGAACGTGCATGGTACCCGTCATGAGCCAACGGGCTGTGACGATGTACGAGCCGGTCTTGTCGTGCAGTCCAACATCAAATGCTCCAGCAGTTGCGGTGGTCCCGAGTCCTTCCACCATTGCTCCTCCGCAAGCTGCTCCCCCGAGCGGGACGGAACGTCGCGATCCTAACTCGGCTTTGCCGGCACCTCCACCAGGCGGAACGGAAAAGTCTGAATTGGCTCCCGATACGGCTCAGCCTCGTTATGGTCCACCTGTTCCGATGAACCCCAGCGCGAGCCGCAGTATTTCCAAGCCTGCTCCGTCGCTACGGTTTGATCGAACAGCCTCGGTTGATGGGTCCTCGGTGCTCGGTCGTATGACCGATGAAGGTCGAGTTCCGTTGTCTCAATCCCGAGTGTTATTTGTCAATGCTGACGATAAAAATGAGCAGTATCAAGCGACTACCGACGGAGACGGAGTATTTCGGACCCGATTGGCCTCTGGCGGGTGGTTGGTGTACACGTTCGATGCGAAAGGTAAACCTGTTTTTTCACGTCGGATCGAAGTGACAAAGGATAAAGGCGTTAACTTTACACTTGTTAATCGATAAGGATTGATGAGTGCGAGCGGAATAAATTTCCGCTCGCAACTTTTGTCACTTGAATGTTTTGATTAGTTCAAGCACTTCCTTGGGATGATTCGCTGGTGCTACTTTCGTGTAGGCTTTGCGTAGAACACCGCTCTTGTCGATAACGAAAGTGTAGCGTGCCGCGAAGGATCCCTTTCCTAAGGCACCGTAAGCTTTGGCTACCTCACCCTTTTCGTCTGAAAGTAAGGCGAAAGGCAAATTGTTTTTGGTGACGAACTGTTCCTGGGCAGGCATTTTGTCGGTGCTGATACCAACGATCACCGTGTCAAGTCGAGCAAACTGCTCGATGAGGTCGCGGAAGCCGCAAGCCTCGGTTGTTCAGCCGCCCGTTAATGCTTTGGGGTAGAACCAAAGCACTACGTTCTTGCCTTTGAGATCCGCTGACGACAGCTTTTTCTTGTCTTTCTTGTCAGGGAAAATAGAAATGATGTTCGCCGCCGGCAAATCGAATGTCGGTGCCGGTTCGCCTTCTTTTGGCGGTGCCGCGAAGGCTATTGTGGCCAGGAATAGCCCGGCCAGCGTTACGTGAGTCACTTTCATGAACACATTCTCCTGGGTTGAGATTCCCAGCACAATTCTGGCGGATAATGGCCCACAGGCAAGGGCTATGTTTTCAGGTAACGCAAAAAGATAAAATAAATTAGAAACTCTTGCGAATAATCTTATAGAAGGCTTTTTTTCGCCTGATTCTGGAGATATGGTCATGGCTCAGCTGAAGAACGTCGTCGATCCTTTCGGGGAAGTCAATGTCCATCCCGCGCCCGGTGGTCTGCGGCGTGTGGTGGCTACCATCTTGATGACACCATACAAAGAAGGAACGCAAACTGGTATCGCCCTGGACGGCTCGGGGTCTATGCGCCGGGCCTATGGCGACGAAGGGGGAGGTCGTGTTCTTTCGCCGATTTTCGGGGGGTCGGCCAAACCCGTCAACGAAATGACCCCAGTCGCTCAAAAAATCTGCGCTTACCTTGCTCGCAATCTCGACGCCGACGGCGGCACAAGCGTTATCTATTGGGCTGTAGGCACGAACGGTTCCCAGATTGAAGTGGTAGGCGATCTATCCGCGAGCCAAGCCGAACAGCATCGATTTGGACCACCCAAAGACTATGGCACAGGAACGCAACTGCTTCCTGCTTTGAAGTATTTCTGCGAACGCTTCAAGGATGCTCCCTGGGGTTTTTATGTATTTATCACCGATGGCGAGCTTCACGATCTGGACGAGGTTATGGCCTTCAGCAAACAACTGTGCCAAGAGATTGCCGCACGCCGACGCAATCCTCTGAAATTGGTTCTGATCGGACTAGGCAAGGACGTCAACGAGTATCAGATGAGCGAACTAGACGACCTGGACACTGGCACCGACATAGATCTGTGGGATCACAAACTCGCCGCTGATATGCGAACACTCGAGCAGATTTTTGCCGAGGTCGTCGATCGCAATGCCCGTGTCGCTGATCACGGAAAGATTAAGACACCTGATGGCAAGATAGTAGCCGATTTTACCGACAAGGGCTTGCCGGCGTACCTTGAGTTCACGGTACCTGCGGAAGTCATGTACTTCACCCTCGAAGTCAACGGACAACAAATTCATCAAACCTTGGACGATGCCGTTCCCGCGCCGCCGTCCAGCACCGTGAAGGAAGCCGCTCCGGAAATCATCGACCATCTACCAGTTGACAATGATCCCTCCGAACAAGAATGGAAGGGATTATCGTTGGAATTTGGCTCGGGGCCCAGCTCCGAAGGTGATAAAAACCTTGACATCGAAAAGGCGGACTGAAAAATGCAACTAAAAAAAGTAGTCGAACCATTCGGCGAAGTGAACGTTTACCCCAAAGGCGACCGGAACCGAGTCGTCGCCACGGTGTTGATGGAACCGGCTCGCGAAGGAACGCAAACCGGTATCGCTCTGGACGGTTCCGGGTCCATGTCCGCCGTCTACGGCCTGACACAATCAGCCGGACCCATGGCCAGCCTGTTTGGATGGAGTGGGAAGAAGAAGACCAACGAGATCACGCCCGTCGCTCAAAAAGTATGTTCCTATCTCGCGGGGAAACTCGACGCCGACGGTGGTACAACTGTTATTTATTGGGCTGTTGGACCGGGTGGTTCGCAAGTCCAAGTTGTTGGCGACCTGACCGCTGAACAGGCGGCAAGCCATGAATTCGGTCCACCAGAGGACTTCGGTACGGGTACTCAACTGCTACCTGCCGTGAAGTATTTTTGCGAGCGGTTCAAGGACGCTCCGTGGGGTTTCTATGTCTTCATCACCGATGGAGAATTACATGATCTGGATGAAGTCAAACGATACAGCGTGCAACTCGCCAAAGACGTCGCCGCGAAGCGTCGCCGACCTCTGAAGTTTGTTTTGATCGGAGTCGGTGATTCGGTTAACGAGCAGCAAATGGAAGAACTTGACGATCTCGAAACGGGTACTGATGTAGATCTTTGGGATCATAAGATTGCCGTTGAAATGCGCCAACTGCACGATATTTTCGCCGAGGTCGTGGACAAGAACGCCCGCATCGCCGATCGCGCCCGCATCCTCGATCCACAGGGTAGGGTGGTGCGCGACTTCAGCGATACCGGGCTTATGGGGTTCATCGAGTTCGACATCCCCTCTTCGGCCAGTTACTTCACCTTGGAGGTCAACGGCAACCGTATTCACCAGGGGCTATCTGACTCGGCGAATGTACCAGCATCCGAAATGGCACCATGAGGGAGCTTTTACGGAAACGCGGCGAATTGTTATGAGATTCCGTTTGTACCACTTTTCGATATGGTGATCATGTTAAGTCATACGGCGAAAGGCGATGGACTGCCTTTCGCGCGAGTTCGGGCAATTCTTGCTCATTCGCACAGTGTCTTAAATCGCGAATTCCTTCTGCTGTCAAGCGTTTGTGCGCTCGTTCCAGACCGTCATCGTCCATCATCACTAGGACCACGGCTACAGCCATCCCGCGACGTTTGAGATTGCCTAGAGCAATCGCTGTTGCCTCGGTAACTTCGGGCAAAACGGCCAAGGCTGTGGCGTCGCGTGGTAGTCGGTGCGCGTTGTCGATGATCATATTCGCAAAGGTAAAAGCATCCGTCAACTCAGCTCGGGCAAGCGTCTCGCGGATACGCTGGAATGCATCGGTTCCACGTCCAGT
>RGDT01000305.1 GCA_009918525.1 Planctomycetia bacterium | reverse complement strand
TCAGACGGCGATGGAGGGCGAGCCGGGACCGGTTGGGGTCGTCGTGCCGTACCCGATGTTGATCGAAACGGCATTATTCGATAGTGGGCCATATGGAGCGTGTGCGGTTCCGTTCGATGCCTTGGCATTCGATCGCGCGTTGGGGATTCTGGGCGATGGTCGGCTCCGCGTCGGCATCTATGCCGGTGTGGGGTGCATGGACTATGGCGATTCGCTGACCAAAGTGGCCGAGTTGTTGCAAGCCCCGGTGGCGACCAGTGTCAGCGGCAAGGGAGTTATGGACGAATGTCACCCACTGGCGGTAGGCTGGGGCTACGGCGCACACGCGACGCGCACGGCGGAATTGGCCTTTCAAAAAGTCGATGTGGTGCTGGCGATAGGCGTGAAGTACAGCGAAGTATCGACGGGGTTCTACTCGATACCACCACATCGGCACCATATACACGTCGATGCCAACGCGGCGAATCTGGGGCAAGTGGTATCGCCGAGCGTATGTGTACACTCCGACGCAGGCGTGTTTTTGAGCAAGCTGTTGGAGAATGAGGCCCGACTGAGCCGTCCGGCATGTCGTCCGTTGACGGAAGCCATCGCTCGCCACAAAGAAGCCGAGGCCAAAGAGTACGCCCGTTGCTATGCCGCTCATGGGGTCGATCCGATGCACTTCGTCCTGGCACTACGACGGGCGACGGCCTGCGATGCCTTGACGTTCACCGATGTGACCGTTGTCGAACATCTCGCGGCGGCGGCCTATCAGGTGAGTCGGCCTCGTACCTACTTCAACCCGGTGGACAATCAGGCGATGGGCTGGTCGATCCCGGCCGCGTTGGGCGCTCAGGCAGTAATGCCGGGTAGGCAGGTGGTGACGATCACGGGCGACGGCTGCTTGCTAATGTCGGCCATGGAGCTATCGACGGCAGCGCGTGAAGGGTTGCCGGTCAAGTTTTTCGTGCTGGACGACGCGGCATACACCTACATGCAGATACTCCAAAAAAGCGCCTACCGACGAACGACGGCTACCCAGTTGGCACGGTTGGATTATGCGAGTTTGGCCAAAGGGCTAGGATTGACGCACATCGAGTTGACACCAGGGGATCTGGAGGCCAAGATACGCGGCATTCTGGCGATGCACGGGCCGGTGCTGACGACGGTACCGGTAGACATCGGGAAGCGTCCGATCCGGTGGATTGAGGCGGTAAGAGGACGATATACGCGGGAATTGTCCACGGGGCAAAAAGTTCGTTTCGCTGCGCGAATAGGCGTACGGTCGATAAAGTTATTCAAAGAAAATGATTGATCCGATAATAATTGTTTGAGAAAATAACTTTTAACAAAACAAAGCGCACGAGGGAAAATTTTGCTCGTCCGCTTTGTTTGGTTTGTATCAACATAGAATCCGTCACCTCTCACAGACTTGGGTCAACTGCGTGAACGGAAGCTTTTCGGCTTTTGGGGAAGCTTAGATTCACACATGTCAGCGAAAGCCTATTCCGATTGTAGGGGTTTTTCTGATTAATCAATCTTGACAATTTGCAAAGATTATATAGAATAAAGAAGACAGGTTGCTTGCGATAAAAAACCGACTTAGTCTCATCGGTGGGAATATACCGGTTAACTCGATTTTAAGTGTCAGGCGATTCCTGACGCTTCTTTTATTCGAGGCGACCATCTTCTATCGTAGGAGTTTCTCCGTGAAGCGTACGAAGTTTGCTTACCGTCCGCGTTTGGAGTCCCTGGAACACCGCTGGGTACCAGCCACCGTAAATGTGATTGGCGGCAATCTGTACATTAGCGAACAGGTCGGCACACTGAACGTCTCCAACCTCGTAGGTGGTCAGGTTCGCGTTCAGGATTCCGCAAAGGATATAACGGTCAGCGGCGTCGGCGGCACTTCCCGCAGCGCCATTTACATTACGGGCACCGCCAAGAACGACACCATCAACTTTGCCGCCAACGTTAACTATACATCAGGGGCATTCTATGGTGGAAACCTCTATATCAGCGGCGGAAACGGCAACGACATCTTCAACCTGACGGGCACGGTCCAAAGCAGTGTCACCGTCACCGGAGGCAGTGGCGACGACGTAACCAACATTGTCAACGACAGCAAAGTGGGTGGCTTTGCCACTGGTGGCCTCCAAGTTGGCGGCAACTTCAAGGTAACCGATAGTTCAGGCGACAACGATCTGTTGGTCGAAGGAGCTTACTTTAGCGTTGGCGGTACTCTCACAGCCAGCGGTCAGCACGAAGTTCATTTCACAAATTCGTTCGTCAACGTTCAAGGTGCGATCACCGTATCGTCGGTCAGCTCCTCCACAGGGGCACCCCTGGATTTCGTGGTTTCCAGCAGCCTGTTGCCACAACCAAGTCTGTTAAGCTCTGGCGGCAACATAACTATCACAGGCTACGGCGGCAACGATAACGTTGATTTTTCAACGGGCTTGGTCGGTGTCGGTTTTGTTTATACCGATAATAGTTTTACTGGTGCTAGCCGTGACATCACGTTCAACTTGGGAGGGGGAAGTAACTCGGTGAAGGTCGGCTCTGCGCTTTCAGACGGTGAGGGTGGAATCCAGGATTCCACATTGGTCCTGAGCGGAAATTTATCGTACATCGGCGGTTCGGGGTCTGACGAGGTTTATCTGAACTATCCGCTTATTGGGGGCAACACCAACGTCAATCTGGGTAGCGGTACCAACATCTACCACGATCACGGGGTACGCGGAACTTCTGAAAATGTTAACGGTTTCATTTTCAGTAACACGGGCGATGTGAGCGTCATTGGCGGTAGTGGGTCAAACACCTTGGAATTCGGCTGGGACTTCTCCCTGGGATCCACCCCATTGTTTAATGGCCGTACCTATAAGATCGACGACCTCAACATCAGCCTGGGTAGCGGCACCAACTCGACGACTTTCCTTAGCGGTTTCGTGTCCGGTGCCCCAGGGACTTATTTCCCAGTAAGCATCAACAGCACCTTCACCTACGTCGGCGGCACCGGGTCCGACACGGTAAAGATCGATCCGCTGGATGGTGGAACCTATCACTACATCGGAAGTACCAGCACCATCGCACTCGGCGCGGGCACCAATACCCTAAGCTATCATGTTCAAGATGTACGCGGTGCCACGACGGTCACGGGTGGTAGTGGAATCAACGACGTACACATTGACACTTCCAATAGTGTCAGCGCTGCACTGAAAGTTGCCCTGGGTACGAGCGCATCGGCTGGTGTGAATTCCTTGAGTATCGTTGTCAACAACGCCATCACCAGCACCACCTCCATCACGATGGGCAATGGGACAAACACGACCACTATCAGCACCGAGAACGATCTCGATGTCATTTCCGGGAACGGTTTAGTTTATAATGGCGGTAGTGGTACGGATTCGGTTAATGTCAATATCGGCGATGACATGTACAGTGGTAACGCGGTCTTCAACCTCGGTGACGGTACCAATACACTCAAATTCTTTGTGAACGATAATGACATTCGCTCTAGCCGTCCCACAGTCACTGTCACCGGTGGGAAAGATACGAATAGCCTAACATTTTCCGGTGATCTCGCGGCCAGTTTCATCATTACGCTTGGCAATGGTACAAACACCACACAGTTTAACGACGCCCCAGACGGCACCATCACCTACCGTGGAGGCAACAGCAACAACACGGTTAATTTGTCTGGTGGCACCTTCAGCGTCGATATCATCTTCGGTAACTCGGGTACGCAGTTGTTGACGTTGGCGCAAGCCAACACGATCACCGGCCGTGCTCTGTCAGGCACTCCAGCGACTAGCACGTTCGATAACAACGGAAGCAAATCGAACTTTACTCTAAATTTCCCCGAAATCTGATTCTCTTTCTCTACTCGTGATCTTCGCCTCTCAACTGGCCGACGCTCTTCGGGGTGTCGGCCGGTTCTTTTTTGTCATCCAAGGTTCGTGGGTGTCACGTTCTCTACTCGTGATCTTCGCCTCTCAACTGGCCGACGCTCTTCGGGGTGTCGGCCGGTTCTTTTTTGTCATCCAAGGTTCGTGGGTGTCACGTTAAAAAATACCAGTTGTAACGATTATAACGATAAAACAGGTTAAAGCGGACAAGCAGTTTACGATAGTTGTATTGATTTTGATGGTTGCATTTGTAAGTTAGCTTTGAGACGAGAACATCCCAAAGATGGGAACTGGCCAAACTACGGCGCGGCGATCTTTAACGGATTGCATTTCCCGTGTTGAGACAAGATCAAGGGGTTTGATTCATGCGTTCCCGGTATGCGATTCGTCCGCAGTTGATGCCACTGGAACAGCGTTGTGTGCCCGCCCGTGTCGCTGTGCTTTCCGGTAATCTCTATATCCGCGACCAGGTCGGCGGTTTGAGTGTCAACAACTTACCCGGCGGCAGAATGCGCGTCTCCGATTTGACCGGTAGCGTCGTCGTCTCCGGCGTTGGGAACACCGCTAACAATGCCGTTTTTATCCTTGGCACTTCTCGCAACGATGCAATCTTTTTTTCATCGGCCACCACACCTTACGGAGGCAGTCTCTATTTTAGCGGCAGTAATGGTA
>RGDT01000304.1 GCA_009918525.1 Planctomycetia bacterium | reverse complement strand
TTCAGGTGTTACCAACAGTGTTACGGACCGCAGATCTTTCGTATCAACCTTGTTATCACTTGGAGCTTCCAATCGTTGATCAACAGCTAGTATTTCTACAGCCTGTAATAGGGTTAGGGTTGTCCCACCCCCATCATTTATTCCCTGTCCAGTCACTGTGAGTAGGACATCTACTTTGTTTCCCGGCAATATAAATCCCGCTACACTCGATGCAACATTCGGCGTCTGAATGGTAAATGCTCTTTTTCCTTTTTCTATTCCAGGAGAAATTCCACGACCCGCTTCGCGTCCAGCGATCTTGGTTTCGAGAACCAAATCACCCTTCACCATTGGAACTATGGCTACTCTGCCTACAACCTCTTCTACAGTCATGGCAGTACCAATGGGTACATAATTTCGGGGCCAATCCTTCAATGCTAATTGATTTTTGGATATTGTTGTAAATCGCGGCACATCAGATGTAGTGACAACTATAGGTATTGTTTCTACTGGACTTGGCAACGATCGAATTTGCTGAACGGCAAAGTGAACTGCTGTTGCTGTTGCTATGCCAAACGCTAGAGCCAGGCCGACGAGCATCATGGTTCGTTTACTCATCTTTGTGCTCCTATATTATGTCATTATGCTTTTTATTATCTTGACATAATGAACAGATAGACGATTCCAAGCGCGATCATGGCTGCAAATGGGATAACTCGAAGATATCGATCACTACGAGCAATTTCTTTCTCCAGCCGGTCGCAGTCGTCATCCTGTTTCGGTGTTATTTCACAACCAATACATAATCGATATACATTGAATAGTGCGTTGATTAATCGTCCTGTCGCAATTAGAGCGACTATTGCATATACTCCAGTCATTATTGATGCTGCAGTAAAAACCATGAACGTTTTTTTTATACCTAGCCATGCTCCAATTCCGGTCATTAATTTTACATCACCACCGCCGATACCACCCTGAAGATATAACGCAAGTAGGATGCCAAAACCAAACATTGCCCCGACAACACTGTCGAGAAAACTTATCGACTCGTTTCCATAACTCAGGCACGTGATCATCGCGTGGTATAACAATCCAAGCACCACCATTGGCAAGGTGATTACATTGTAAACCCTGAATCTGCATATATCAGTTATTGCCAACAGCACAGATGTTGCTAAGACGACGACCATCGGAATTGTATCTTTAATCACCGGATACCATCGCTTTTTGTGAAGTGCCTTAACGGATACAGGCTCACCGGATAGAAACCGGCGAGCCTGAGGCGTGTTTTTTACACGTCTTAGCTGCCCGCAGGCGTCAAACGACTTCCGACATTTGTAAATAGGGCAGTGGCGCCGGTTCCCGTGGCAATGATTGCGGTGATGGATGCGATCGCAATCAAAGCCACCAGCAAGCCATATTCCACGAGCGCTGCACCTTCCTCTTTGCCCGTGAGGAACTTACGCACTGCATTCTTTGCTTTTTCCGACTGATTAAACAGAAATTCAGACATCACTGTTCTCCTTTTGAGATGGAAGATTCCTATCTCAGTCATCGCTGTTCCCAGCCTGCTGGAAGTGGGTGTGGTATCACTCCTGAGCACCGCTGAACGAAGGAGCTTCCTTCGTCGGTAGAACCTGTTGCACTCTCCGCGCCTTTCGCGCACCTTCCGAATCCGCTTTTAATTGCAGAGGTATGTGTTGTCGCTGTAAACTGTTGGAATGACGAGAATTTACAATTTTTGTGAATTTTTTCGGCCTATGCCACACGGTATTATTTGGGTCGAGCGTTATTCACAATACCGCGAACTTTTTTCTGGCTGAGATGGGAAAAGTGGCCTAGATCGTATCAACGCGTGTTTATCTGATATTAAATACTCCATTCGTCGCTTTTTCCTGAGTTATCTGGGTGTTGTGACGTTTTCAGGCTTTTCTCCCTTTATTCTTTATCGAATTTTTGGCCTCGTGCTGGCCAATCGTGTCTCTTTTTTTGGTCCCTTTTTGACCAGACTATTCTTCTCCAATGTTCGCACTCAACGATTTTCTTTGCAATGCCACTCATCATACATATCAATGAATGTTTATCTATTAAGTCGTCTTGCCGAAGCCCTCTCCGGCCATTTTTTAGTGTTTCCTGACGATAGCGGTGATTTGTCCGAGTCATCGCACACCTGCTTCGCGCATGAACCGTTCCATCTTCTCACGACATACGCGGGCTGCGGCCAGTCCATCGTAACTGGGACGCGAAAAGACCATTCCCGAAACTTCACAACTTACGTCACCCTTGTAACCGTACTTCGCCAACCCGCGTAGCACCGATACGTGATTCGGTGCCCTACTTTCCCCCGGGAGCTGGAAAGTCGCCTTTCCGTCCTTCATCTCCACATCTTTCACCGCGACGAACGCTACGTGCGGCGCAGCTTTTTTCACCAGGGTTTCTTGATCCTGCCCACGATGTTCGTAATGGCTCTGATCGTACACCATTTTCAACCGTGTCGAGCCAACCTGCTCGATGAGCCATATAGCATGGACCGGGAGACTCATCGCGCCGAATCGGTGTGGCTTGATCGCGAGCGTGATTCCGTCCAGCGATTCGACCCACTTGCCGAGACGGTCGCGGTACAGGCCACGGATTTTATCCCATTCGCCACCACCCAGCACGGTCTCTACAAGCGGGGGACTTTCACCGCCCAAATCGCGAGCCAGTTCTGCCGCTCGCTGCAACCGCTCCCGCGATCCGGTGTCTGCCTTGTCGTCGGCCGACGGCGTTAGCGACTCCATCAGTGCAGTGAGGGTCAATCCCCGGTCGATGGCCCGACGACAAAGGGCACGCCTTCGGGATGGCGTCAACTTGGTCGGTTGGCTGTCATAGGTCGGCAAGATACACAATTCATACGAATCGAAGCCTACCGCCGCGACCGTGTCCAAGGCGCGTTCGGTCGTCCAACTCGGCATTCCGTAGGTACTGAAACCTAGCGTCATCAGCCCACGGCGCGGCGGTGCGGACGCTATGGCGGTTCCCGCGAGAATGGCAGCGAAACGACGGCGGTCGATCAACGGCGAGAACATTGGGATGACTCCACTGCGAAAAGTGTGAAACTTGCGAGGTGTAGTTGTATTAGAGTCGCAGGGTAGGGACTGCGCTCTCACGTTCCATCTGCCTCCGTCACGCTTTAGTTTGTCTCGCGCGATCCCATCCACAGAATCGGTGTCAGCACGATCATCAACAACACGGCCAACGCTGCAGCACGAGGCCAACGGTTGTACTCTGTCGCCTGTCGTTGTAATTCGACCGCTAAGGTCGTCGATTCTGGTCCACCGAAGAAGATCGGTCCCAACACTGCCGCCATCGCCCATAAGAGCGTCAACTGAGTTGCAGCCAGCAAGCCCGGCCAAGAGAGCGGAAGCGTCACCCGCATGAATGTTTGTCGGCGCGACGCACCCAACCCTCGTGCAGCGTCAATCAACGACTTCTCGATCCTTCCCATTCCCGCGACAATTAACAGGATCGCGTACGGCAACAACAGGTAAACCTCGGTCAACACCACGCCGATCAGTCCACGCGGTAAGAGCAATTGCAGGCCATAAATTAGGGCTAACACGTTGCATAACTTTGGAAACACGACCAAACTCAAGACATACCGACGCGGTTGGTCGTCCAGTCCGTGAATGAACAACGCGAGCGAATAAGCAATCATCAGCGTCATGACCGTGATACCTAGCCCGGCAAGCACGCTGAAAAGCAGGATGCCGCGGGTCACGGGGTCGGTGAAAATGTCGCAATAAGCGGCGAGGGTCCAGGTCGCGGGAACGTAAAAACCGCGTCCCTGCCCCGATTCGCACAGACTCACCCGAACCAACAAGGCTAACGGCCCTGCGAGAAACAACGCGAGCATCGTCCATGCCGGTAATGTTTTCATGGTGCCTCCGGCATATAGTGTTTCGCTTCGTCGGGGATGTGGACGCCGGCGGTTTCGCCGACCTTCGGAGCCTGTCGGGCGTTGACTTCGACAAGCACGCCACCCACGTCGATCAGGGCGGTCGCGCCACGGTAGCGCACGCTGAGTACCGGCTCGTTCCCCGAGGTTAGCCTTACGCGTTCCGGTCGTACCATGACGCCGCCAGGTAAGAGATTAGCCTCGCCGAGCAGCCGTGCCACATAACCCGACGAAGGTCGCTCGTATACCTCTCTGGGTGTGCCCACCTGTAACAATCGGCCGTCGGCCATGACGCCGATGAAGTCGGCTAACGACAGGGCGTCGTCAGGGTCATGAGTAACAAGGAGAGTCGAGACGCCGGTCTTGAGTTGGTCGCGCATCTGATCGCGCAAGCGGCGGTCGAGATTAGCCAGCGGCTCGTCCAATAGTAGAATCGCCGGTTCGATGACGAGGGCACGCGCCAACGCTACACGTTGTTGCTGTCCGCCCGAAAGAGCGGCAGGGTTTCGATGGAACAGCTCCGGCGCTAGGGCAACACGGTCGAAAACCGCGGCTACTCGTCGCGTTAAGTCATCGCCCCGAACACCCCGGACCTCTAGCCCGAACGCCACGTTGCCCCACGCGGTTAAATGGGGAAACA
>RGDT01000303.1 GCA_009918525.1 Planctomycetia bacterium | reverse complement strand
GAATACATTCAATTACAAAGGGATTGGTTATACGCTCCTTCGAGGCATGCGCGAGCACGAGGGCGCTCAAGTTCTCTACGACCGGTTACGCCCCCTCCTGGTGGCGTCGTCCACATCGTCGGGCACGACCACGCAAATCCTCGGTCCCCGCTACGACCCCAATGCTCTAGTAGACAAGCGGCCACGCGTTGGTGTCAATTACACGAGTGACGGCAAATTCGGCGTCGTTCGTCTCGATGAAGGCGCACCGACCAACAAAGCAGCCTGGAAGCGTTTGACCTACTCCGAAAACGGAGACACCAACAGTACGATGGTGAAAATCAACGGTTCCGAGTATCGTTTCGGCGAACTGAACCCTGGACGAGATTGGGTTGCCGGTTTCAAAGCGAATGATCTCAAAGAACCTTATTATGGTCGTCAATCGGTATTTCGGTTCCGAAATGATGATGTCGATGTGACCCAATACATACAGGTGGTGCCGGGCCAAACCAGTGCCCTGGACACGGTGTTGATTTATTATCGCGTCCGAAACATGGGAACCGTGCCTCGCAAAGTCGAGATGCGATTGTTGCTCGACACCTTTATCGGTGACAACGACGGCGTCCCCTTCCTCGTACCAGGCAAAAGCGAAATGGTACGCTTGGCCGATCTGAAAGACAAAGAGGTACCGGAATACCTGGAAGTGATCGAGAACCCCAACGATCCGAAAAACCCCGGAACCATCGTCCGCTTGGGGCTGAAGGGAATTCGCTGGGGTGAAGTCGAACCTACCGAACCGGGTGAAGTGGTCATAGGCCAAATGGGGAATGCTCGATCCTGGCGTCCTTTAGATGAAAAGATTACGAACGATTCGGCGGTCGCGGTCTATTGGCCGGAACGCGAAGTCAAGCCAAAGGAAATTAAACATTACGCCATCACCTACGGCCTGGGTTCGCTGGAGGTGAGCAACGATCTGGGTATCACCGCACCCGGTAGTGTCATGCCCAATCGCGATTTCACCGTGACCGGGTATGTGTACAAGGCCAAGAAAGGCCAGACGGTAAAACTCGAAGTGCCGGCCGGGATGGAGATAGTCGATGGAGCGGACAAGACGATCGCGGCCGATTCGGATCGTGCGCAGGTGTTTTGGACGCTACGAAGTAAGCGAGAAGGGAAGTATGAGTTGAATGCGACCACGAAAGGGACACAATCCAAGCCGTTACGAATCGTAGTGAAGTCCTCGAGTATTTTCGGATGATCAAGGTACACAAACATCATAGAACAGCGATGGGTAACCGAGCCGGATGCGTCAGCGGCGGAAAGCCCCAGGCGGCGTTCACGCCTCCGGCTTTGGCCCCGCGACACCGGGCGAAGCTCTCGACAAGGAGTGGATAAAATCCTAAGCCATGTCCTTTCAACTATTTATCTACTACTGCGCCATCGCCGGCGGATGGGCTGCCTTCCTGGCCGCAATGCTCGTGCTGGGCGGCGTGGGTGAGATAAAATCCACGATGCTGCGGGCCTCCTTGGTCGGAGCATTAGTTGGGACATTCGTTTCAGCAGGTATCGGCTTTGTCGATTCTCTGCTTAACGATAAGGGAACCGCTCGGTTCCTTCGGACTGGTCTTTGTGCGTTGCTTGGATTCGTGGCCGGTATTCTAGGTGGATTTGTCGGCCAGTTTTTGTACGAGATGGCTGGAGTGCCGATCTTGAGCGGTTGGGTGCTGACAGGGACGCTGATCGGGGCGTCACTAGGAGCATTCGACTTTATCCGCGGCGCGACAGGCGGTGGCGATAAAAACTCGGCGATGCGTAAAATCATAAATGGAGTGATGGGTGGATTGGTAGGCGGAATTCTGGGAGGTTTACCGTTTACCATCGTTCAGAGTTTTCAGACGCTCAACGAGTTGTTCCCGCGAAGTAGTCTGGCGACGTGTTTGGTGCTGTTGGGTGTTCTTATTGGGTTGTCAATCGGGTTGGCTCAGGTGATCCTCAAGGAAGCTTGGATCAAAGTCGAGGAGGGGTTCCGGTCCGGGCGCGAACTAATGCTCTCTAAGGAAGAGACGACGATTGGCCGGGCCGAGAGTTGTGATCTGGGCTTGTTTGGCGACAACACGATTCAAAAACTACACGCCCGGATCTTATTGCGGAATAATCGCTATTTATTAGAACATGCAGGCAACGAAGGAGAAACCTTCTTGAATGACGCCCCAGTCACCCGCAAGCCGGTGCCGCTGCGTGCAGGAGATCGGATTCGGATTGGTAAAAGCGTATTGCAGTTCGGCGAACGACAAAAGAGGAAGTAACGACCGTGCCCTACGTCATCAACTGCCCGAGTTGCAAACTCCAGATGCAAATGGCTGACGGGTCGGCCGGAAAGCAATTCCGCTGCCCGTCATGCAAGACGGCTTTCGTCGCTCCCCCCCCGTTTACGCCTGCACCGGCCCCTGTTCCAACGCCCGCTGGGGTGTCTGCTCCAGCTTCGCAACCTCCCGTGCGTCCGGGAACATCCCCCGCGTCACCTCCCGCACCAACCGTCAAGCCCCCCGTGACTTCAACGCCGGCGGCGAAAGCTGGACCACCGAGTTCCTGCCCTTCCTGTTCCGCCAAATGGCTCGAAGGCGCAGTCAGCTGTATGGATTGCGGCTACCTGTTGCCCACGGATTCTGGTAACGAAGCTGAGGAAGCGGTTGTCATTTGTCCTAATACGGCGTGCGGGACTGCGAACTCCCCGACGTTACGCTACTGCACACGCTGTACAACCCCACTGCCCACCGCTCCGGGCACGATCTTACATGGTCGTTACAAAGTGCGAAAGTTGCTCGCTATGGGTGGCTTCGGCGCGGTCTATCTCGCAGAAGATGCCAAGAACGGCAACAAGGAAGTCGCGATCAAAGATATGATTTGCGCCGACCCAGCAGAGTTCGCCATCCGTTTGAACTTCTTCCGCCGCGAAGCGGAAATACTGCGGTCCCTTTCTAATGTCTCAATTGTGCCGCGGTTTATCGACCTGATCGAACAGGACAAGACAGCCCACTTGATCATGGAGTTCATCCGTGGGCAGGACTTGCTCAAGTTACAGGATGCGAACAACAAACAACCGTTCCCTTTTGAACAAATTTTAGAATGGGGCAAAGCGATCTGCGATGTGCTACAGCACATGCACAGCCAAACGCCGCCGCTGGTGCATCGCGATCTGAAGCCGGAAAACGTGATGCTTCTGGAAGACAAGCGTTCGATCAAGATGATCGACTTCGGGACGGCCCGTGACCTTGGCAAGACCGCCAAGGAGCAGATGAAGGCCAAGACGCGCGTTTACACCGAAGGCTACGCTCCGCCCGAACAGATCATCGGAAAGCCGGAACCGCGTAGCGACCTGTTCGCCCTGGCCGGGACGATGTACCAACTAGCCACCGGTCGGGAACCCGAAGGAGCATCGACCGGACGCGAAATCGAAGCAATGTTGGCGGAGGCGAACACGATTTCCACCGATCAGCGTTGGTTCTATGAGTTGATCAAGATCAACCTCGCAGAAGACATAAACGATCGCTATCACACGGCGGCAGACATCAAACGCGACTTGGAGCGTAAATCAGTGACGCGAGAGATTCCATGCCCCCAGTGTCGCAAGGGGCGCCCTGCCTCGGCGCAAACGGTCGCGATTGCGGCCGCCGGGAGAACCGAAAGGCCTAGATTGCACCCCACCTGACGGGCATGCATGCATCTCAGCGAGCTGAGCCATCCGAACCAGTTGCATGGCCTCAGCACCACTGAGTTGTGGAACTGACCCTGGCCCTGTATCAGACCCTCGATCTCGATCACGACAAGGTGGTCTGGGATGTGGGCCATCAGGCCTATCCCCACAAGCTGATCACCGGCCGCTACCGCACTTTCGACTCGTTGCGTCAGAAGGATGGCGTTGCCGGTTACCTGAAGCGCTGCGAAAGTCGTTTCGACCATTTCGGTGCCGGCCATGCCTCCACCAGCATCTCAGCGGCCCTGGGCATGGCCCTGGCCCGCGACCAGCGCGGCGAATCCTTCAAGTGCGTCGCCGTCATCGGTGATGGCGCCCTGACCGGGGGCATGGCCCTGGAGGCCATCAACCATGCCGGTCATCTGCCCAAGACCAACCTGCTGGTGGTGCTGAACGACAACGACATGTCGATCAGCCCGCCGGTCGGGGCGCTGTCGACCCATCTGAACCGCATGCGGCACAGCAAGCCCCTGCAGTTCCTGACCGACAACGTCGAGGAGGCGATCCGCAGCCTGCCGCTGATGCATGGCGAGCTCCCAAGCGAGCTCAAGAATCTCAAGGAGAGCATGAAGCGCCTGGCGGTGCCCAAGCTGGGCGCCGTGTTCGAGGAATTGGGCTTCACCTACATCGGCCCCGTCGATGGTCACAACATCGCTGAGATGGTGCGCACGTTCGAGCAGGCCCACCGCACCGGCGGCCCGGTGCTGGTGCATGTGGCCACCACCAAGGGCAAGGGCTATCCCTACGCCGAAGCAGATCAGGTCGGCTACCACGCCCAGAGTGCCTTTGATCTCGCCACCGGCAAGGCCTACCCCTCGAGCAAGCCC
>RGDT01000302.1 GCA_009918525.1 Planctomycetia bacterium | reverse complement strand
AAGCTGCGCCGTGACCATTACATCGGATTTCTCGGTGAGCGCGCGGTTGGCGAAGAGCTAAACCAGCTCATGGCCCACGGCTGGTCTGTGTTTCACGATGTGCCATTTGCCGACAACCCCGGCGCAAAGCCTTTCAACGTCGATCACGTAGTCGTCGGGTCGGGTGGACTCTTCGCCATCGAGACAAAGACACGGCGCAAGCGCAAAGAATCGGGCGGACATGAGGTGGCCTCCAACGGTCAGACGCTTACTTTTCCGTGGGGCTCCGAAGATTTCGGTGTGAAGCAAGCTCAGGAACGCGCACATCACCTAAGCCAATGGCTATCGAAGAAGCTTCAGGTGGATATGCGAGCCAATGCCATCCTTGTGCTCCCCGGGTGGTATGTTCAGAGAACCGGCAGAGGCGATGTGACCGTTATCAACGAAGGCGAGATACCCAGTGTCTTTCGGGACGAACACAAAACAGCTCGGCTACAGCCTGAGATAGTGTCCTCCATTCGCGCACTTCTCGATGAGCGTTGTCGTGATGTCGGGGCATAGACTGCAATGGCTGTGACATCGGCATATTACTCGGCTGCAATTGAGGATTTTCTCAAAAGGCCGGACACTTGCATCGCGGCACTAGCTAGGCACGGTGCTGCCGAGGGTTCCGTAGAAGGGCCTCAAATGGGTGCTTGGGACCAGCAAATGAAATGTCTGCAAGAAGCTTTGCAAGGAATGCAGGGCCATATTTTTCTCGAGTTTGTTGTTCCAAGGATCGGCAGTCGTGTGGATGCAATCGTGCTCTCTGGCCCTGTTCTATTTGTCATTGAGTTCAAGATGTCGATGGAGGGCAACGCGGCAAACAAAGGTAAGCGGACAACGAGGCCCGCAGTTAGCGGGGGATATAACCAGGTGTGGGACTATGCGCTGGATCTAAAGAACTTCCATAAAGCGAGTCACCATCTTCCCATTGTTCCTATTCTGGTTTCGTCCGATATCACTAAGTCGGATACGTGCCTCGGTGAGGCTGGGCGGGACGGCGTCTATCGCCCCCTACAGACTAACTATGCAGGGCTTCGTCATCTCATGGATCTCGCAAGGCAAACGATTCAAGGCCCTGACATTGATATCAAGGCGTGGCGAGAGGCCAGTTATCGACCAACGCCATCAATCGTCGAAGCAGCTCAAGCGGTTTTTTCTGGCAATGCCGTTGACAACATCCTCTTAAACGAGGCGAGGGAAAATCTCGGAAGGACCTTTCAGTCCGTTGAGCAAATCATTGCTTCATCAAAGCAAAATGGTGAGAAGGCAATTTGTTTCGTGACCGGTGTTCCTGGAGCAGGGAAGACGCTGGTCGGAATGCAGGTCGCCGGCAAAAGACGTGAGGGCACCCAACTTGAGCATGCTACTTTTCTGTCTGGGAACATGCCTTTGGTTGAGGTCTTAAGCGAGGCACTGGTGAGGGATCGCGTACGCCAAGCGAGAGCAAGAGGCGAAAAGTGCCGCGTCGGCGAAATCAGGGATGAGGTTGCTGCACTGATTCAACACAAAATGCATTTTCGGGATGCAGGCTTGCGGGATAACGGTAAGCCACCCTCGGATCGAATTGTGATCTTCGATGAAGCCCAGCGAGCATGGAACGTGCAGCAGACAAGAAACTTCATGCTACGAAAGCGGAAAAAGGAGATGCGGGAGTTGAATTTGTCTGATTTTCCCTACTCTGAGCCGGAGTTTCTTCTGAGCTATATGAATCACCATCACGGGTGGGCCGTGGTTGTTTGTTTGGTCGGAGGAGGACAAGAGATCCATGACGGTGAGGCTGGGATCTCCGAGTGGCTAAAAACAGCGCGCGAAAAATTCAAGGAATGGAAAGTCTACGTCTCGCCTGAGCTTGGGTTGAGTGAGTTTCAGGCAGAAAACGAGCTACGAGCTCTGGAAGCACATCCAACGTTGGTTAAAGAGAGGAAACTTCATTTGGCTGTAAGCAACCGAAGCTTTCGCGCAGAAAATGTTTCACTGTTCGTCAGGGCGCTTCTCGATTTCGAGCACCAGCTTGCCAAAGAAACGCTCCAGCAGTTTTCCGAAAAATATCCAATTCGCCTCACAAGAGACATTGGTAAGGCTAAGAGTTGGATCCGTGAAATGGCACGTGGAACGGAAAGGTATGGAATGCTGGCGTCTTCAAGCGCGCATCGCCTGAAACCGGATGCGGTGAACGTGAAAGAGCCAATCAACTCAGTGCATTGGTTTCTGAATTCAGCTGACGATACTCGATCTAGTTTCTACTTGGAGGATCCGGCCACGGAGTTTCAGGTGCAGGGACTTGAACTCGACTGGGCCTTGGTGGCATGGGATGGGGACTTCCGAAGAAAGGGCAACGAGTGGGTGCACCGGTCTTTTGTCGGATCGAAGTGGCATCAGGTGAAAAAAGAGGAACACCAAAAATACTTAAAGAATACTTATCGGGTGCTTTTGACGCGGGCGCGGCAGGGAATGGTGATCTATGTGCCCAAGGGCGACCATGAAGACCCGACGAGAAATCCGGACTACTATGATGGGACGTATGACTATCTGGCAGGGCTCGGTGTTCAGGTAATTTAAAGCAACAACAACCCGCTTTCATTTGACCACCACGATTTCCGTGGATTCGCCCAGCTCGCGCAGGCGGTGTTGCAGAGCGGTAAGGACTTCGCGGCCTTCGGCGTTGACGAAGTGCCAATCTGCCCCGGGCATCGTGCCGTAGTAGAACTTTAGGTCGCCGAGCGGATCGCCGGCCCCGGTGCCATTGGAGAGCGGGAGCGCATCCAAGTAATGCAATGCGCGGGCCTCGGGTGAACTGTAGACGGCGTAGGGACCTTCGAGGTAGTTCTCCCAAATGCGATCGTCGACTTGATCGTCGAGGAAATGCAAATGACGGTAGGCATAACGCAGGTTGTCCCGGTCGAAATAATACGCGCCCTCTTCACGCAGCCATTTGCGGACATCGAGATGATCGTCGGGATCGATGTAGGCATGGTCGCTGAAGTATTCGCGCCAAGTGAACTGTGGCGGCAGTTGGTCGGTGCGGCCATTGAGCGCGAACTGGAAGTGGTAACCCTGATCGACGGCATAGAGGATGTTCCGCGCGGAATCCGGCGCCTCAATGTAGATGCCGCCATCCGTCTTCGCGAAGTCGCTCGCACGACGCAGCAGCCACGATGGAACGAAGCACGATCCGACGGCCGCCGCGCCGGTGATCAAAAAGCTCCGCCGCGTTATGCTGCGCATGCGGCCTCCGCTTCGGGTGACGAGTGGCTTGTGACGTGTGGCGAGTTGAAGCCGCTTTTTTTGGAAGACCTTGGAGCAGAGAGCCGGACGAACACGGCGGAATCCGGTTTGCGGGGGAGCTGCGGAGAGGCTAGTGTTCCAGAAGTCCGATGGATTACTCCGAAATCATCACAATCGAACCGGGCAAGCGTTCGGGTAAACCGTGCATTCGCGGTCTGCGCATCACCGTGCACGATGTGCTCGAGTATCTGGCTTCGGGCATGTCGCATGAGGATATCCTCCGCGACTTTCCCTATCTCACAGAGGAAGACATTCGCGCCTGTCTCGCTTACGCCGCGGACGCCGGGCGCCGCACGGCCCACGCCGTTGCTGCGTGAAGCTGATCTACGACGAGAATCTATCACCGGCGCTCGTCGCGCAGCTGGCGGAAATTTATCCGGGCTCGGCCCATGTCCACGATATCGGCTTGGGCGCGGCTGATGACTTGTCCGTGTGGAAGCGGGCGAAAGATGAAGGCTACTGCATCGTCTCGAAGGACTCCGACTACTATGACTTAAGCGTGCTCCACGGCCATCCGCCGAAAGTGATCTGGCTTCGGTTGGGTAACTGCAGCACAGAGACCATTTTCGACTGTCTGCGAAACTGCCGGGCAGCGATCGAGGAATTCGGAGCCGATCCGGCTGAGTCGGTGCTGCTGATTCCCTGACGATGAATGCACGTTTGCGAGGACCGCAGGTGCCGGGTATGGCTTCCGCTATGGATCTAACGCCATCAGTGACGCGCGACGAAGACGGAATGTGGATCGTGGAATGCCCCGCGATTCCCGGCTGCGTCAGCCAAGGTAAGACGCGGGCGGAAGCTTTCGAGAACGCGCGCGAAGCTATTGCGGCGTGTCTGGAGGTCCGGGCCGAGCGTGGTATGCCGCTAACGGTGTGAGTTGACGCGATCACGCGGCCTCCTTCCGGAGCTCTTGGCTCCACGCTCTCTGCTCCTTGCTCCACGCGCCGAGCACGGCGTCGCGCCGTGAGCGTGCGAGGCCACGTTTTTCGTTTCCAGCGGCAGACGCAGACGCTGCTTGGTGTAGTCGGGACGGTGCAAGGTGGCGTGGAGCCACCATGTGCCGTTGTTCCACCAGAGGTGGTGATTGGGGTTGGAGGTGTGCGTGCGCAGGGAGAGCGCGCAGCCTTCGGGCAACGCCGCGAGTGCGGCGGATGTCGTTTTGCTCATTTGTGCGTTTCCTTGAACGCACCAAGGGAGATTTTGCTTTCCGGTCGATCCGATCGACCAGCGCATTGGCACGGGAGAGGCTCGCTCTCCCGCACCAAGCCACCGTGGGTTCTCCTCCTCGGTTGGCAGCCCCGCCTTTTACG
>RGDT01000301.1 GCA_009918525.1 Planctomycetia bacterium | reverse complement strand
GCGGATCGACACGCCGGTGGAGCTCGATCAGTTCCGCGCGGGCGGCATCCTGCCGTTCGTGCTGCGCAAGCTGCTCGCGACGTGAATGGCGAGCCCGCGGGGGGATGTTGTCACGAGGGACCTACCGTCTTTCGATATCTTCCTCGTGGAGAGCGTCCCATTCCTCTTCCTTCTTGTTGACCTTCAATTCATAGTCTGCCCATTCACGCACCCACTGCCTTTCGTGGTTCACGAAAGGCTCGACGAGTTCTTCTAGAGCGGGTCTCCGGTCAGCGGCCGTTCCCGCTCGCCATTCGAAGGCATGCCTTCCCGCGCAGAACTCTGCAAATGCTCGCCCTTGGGTACCAACTTTCTGAAAAAGCCAGTCGGCGACTGGCGGAATCGTCGGGCCGTCCGTGGTGATGCTTGGGCCATCAAGGTGTCGTGCAAGTAACGCGATCGTATCGGCAGACTTATCCGTTGCCCATTGGCGTACGGCATCAAGGCCGATAGAGTCAAAGAGCCCTGCGAACTTCAGTATTCCGAATAGAGACCGATGTGTCGGGTCGAGCAACAAGTCGCCTATCGCATTCATCGCCACGGTCGGGTGAGACGCCGCCAGGTGCTTTAGTGGGGGCAACAGAAGGTTATCCGGAATTGCTTGCCCGGGCTTGCCCAAGACGAGCGCTCTGGTGGCGAGGCCGATTGCTTCCAGCGGCAACGTGATGCCGACTGATGACATCACATCCACCCACGCGTCCGCCTCGCGCGTCACGCCGACTGCTTGTTCCAAGAGCAGCTGCAGCGTTCCAGATAGGTCGAGTGTGTATGGAGCTTTTCCAAAACTCCCCCACAATTGTCCAAGCTTAAGGGCTGTGGAAAGCGATTCGATGCGAACCGACTCCGGCGTCTTGCAGAGTGAGGCCACGACTTCGACCTTCGCAGCATCGTCGATCGCATCGGACCATTTCGTGAATGCAAGACGGTACAGGATAGCGGGCTGAACGACGCCGGTTCGAGTCGCCTCAAGCAGCCGATGTAGGCCCCTTTGCGTCTGGTCTGAACCGAGCGTGATATCAGCAACTGTTTTCGGATGCACCTCCACCAACTCATCGAGAAGATTGCTCCATCGAGGCGGTAGGGCGCCTAGCCGCTGCGCCACGCCTTCGAGGTATCCGGATACGAATCCGCTACAGACACCTACCTGTAGCCATTGCTCAACCGTAGTAGTAAGGGCGGCTGTTTCGTCTTCCAAGCCGCACATAGCTCCGAGTACGCCGTCGGAACGTGCCCGCTCGGAAGCGAATAGACCTTCGCATTTCGCAAGAATATCGGGCGACGCAGCTATGTCGCTCGCAAGAGCCCTGTAAGGATCGATCGCATCTTCGGAAGAGTCCCATTTGTGCCGTTCCGTCACATCCCACGCATTCTGCGTCACTGCATCTTCGATGCGTTCGAGTAGCGTCCTGGGGGCGAGGTCCCCTTCGAAGGCCATCAACTCCGCAGGTGTACCCGGGCCTGTGCCGCCCGCTTCAATCGCATCTCGGCTGTAGAAAGTCAGCAGTCTCGAGGCCTTATGTTTCGCGACAGCAAGTAATTCCGCCCCGGAATGATCGAGTAGAGATCTCAACTCCCCAAGCAGGCCGAGTCGATGGAAGTCCCCAAGGTTCTCCGCTGCCTTACGAATGGCTAAAAGGCGAAGTGGCGGGGCAAGTATCTGTACCCTCGTCAGAAAGGCGGCAGCGAGATCCCGCTGTAGGTCTCCAAGATCGGCAACCGATTTCGGCATCCAGGAGGCGGGAGTGAGATAGCCACCTACGACGCGAGGAGGAGCGCAGCGTCCACCGAATCGCGTTCCAAGTGCGTCAATCACGGCGTCAACGACCATTCCTACCGTGTTGTCTGTCGCATGGGTCAGGCGTTCAAGGAGGAGTGATTGTCTTATTGGAAATGGAACTTCCGTAAACGACAGCACCGGAAGAAACAACCCTTTCCAGATCTCGGTACTGTTGTTTCCAAGCCCCGATTCGGTCTCGACTCCTGATAGCCGAAAGAGGATCGCCTCGCAATTTGTGAAGTGACTTCCGAATGCCGCCAGACTCTCGCAGAGCCAGACGATTTGCCTCCGCGCAGTCGGCCCGCGGGTGGTCATTACGTCTAGTAGCTCGATGCTGGCGTCGGGCGCCCCCTCTAGGGATTCGACCAACCATCTTAGACCTCGGGTGGGATCGAGTTCCGCCCAGGCTCTGAACTTGCTTGCAGCTGAGTAGTCGACGAGCTGGGTGATGTCCTTACCGCCCAGCTCCTCCTGAAAAAAATCAGAGATAGCCCTATCTGCCTCCCCTCTTTCACGGCTGTTAACCGGAAGTTCCTGGCACCGCTGGATTATGCTGCGCTGCAGTCGAGGAGGAAGTCTTCTCATGAATTCGTTAAATTGAGACCTGATACGTTCGAGCATGAATCGCTGAAATAGAATTATTGCGAGCGCCCTTGGTGACGCCTCGAAAAAATGAGGTGTTTTGTTGCCTAGACCGATTTGTCCTGCCTTCACGAGGACGGAATAAAGATCCGCTGGGTGGACATTGAAAAACTCTGCGATGGAATCAAGATCGACCTTGTCGCCTTCGTAGTACCCTATTTCTCTCGCCACAGTGAGCAGCGGGTAATTGTGCCTGAAGCCTGTGGTGGTTGAAAGTTCGGCATCATATAGGCTGCATATTCTGTTCCAGACGCCGATTCCATCATGCACAGGAAGGTTGATAAACTCAGGGTTGCGCTGAGAAGCCTTCACGAGTAAAAGTGCCAGGCGCAGGTCGTGTGAAGCCTGCTCCGCGATACTTTCAAGCACGTTCTTCGGAAGCCCTTGGCCAGCACGGGTAACGATTGGCAGCACCTCGGCGGTCGTCTCTGGCTCTGAAACTACGAGAAGGTTTTCGCCTTGTGGTCGCTCCCCGCGTCGGGCTGGGCCAATAGACACAACCCTTAGACGCGGGTCATCGCCGAGCCTATCTGCCATAGCGCTGACTTCCTCAAGTGGTGTCTCGTCAACGATAGCCATAACGCACGACGGATCGCGTGCCTTGAGTTGTTCCAACCACCCGACGGTGTCACGGCTGTATCGCTCCACATAAAGGGCTGCGTTGAACTCGGCTTGGTTGCGGACGGCTTCATGAGCCAGTCGCGACTTGCCAACACCAGAGAGACCTCCGATATGCAGCAGGGAAGGTCCCTCGGTCGATCGCAGGTGTGCTCGTATTCGCTCAATAATGGCTGCTCTCGCCCCGACGGGAACAAATTCCGGCGTGGGGCCAAGGAGTTCGTTTGGTTGCCAAGCAGCCGCAGATACGCAGCCGTTGTAGCGGTGTGCGATTTCGGGGAAGTGCGATCGTATCAGGCTGTCGTATCTGTTCAGGGCGTCGCAGATTTGGGGCGCGGAGTAAAGTACAAACTGCTCTGGGCGGTACTGCGCTGTGCCGTCGGTAGTGAAGAGCGTGACGAACACTTTTCGAAGAGCTGGGCCGACGTCGTGATGTATGGGATGAGGGGTGCAAATCACGTAAATGCCGCCCTTGTCGAGATGGGCTTTTAGTTTGCTGTGTGCCGGATGGTTTATCTCGGATTTAAGTTTGCTTTCCTCTAGGTCCGCCTTACCGGACTTGGCGGACCAGATTGATGGTTCTTGAGGAATAAGATCAACAGCATCGGTGTGGCGGCCGGAAATCACTATGTCACGGCCGCCGTCGCTGAGGTTTGTCCGTGAATCCCACGAGATGGCCGAGGCAGGTAGCTGATGTCGCTTGGCTTCTGCTATAACCACGTCGTAGAGCAGTTGTTCGAAATGGTGACCTTGCCCAAATAGTTTGTTTAAGTCGCGAGGCATTACTCTCATGGTGCCAGCCTATATTGAGGTGTAGCGGGGGTGTCTCTGGATTCCGGGTGCTGAGTAGTGTTTGGTGCGGTCGCTGAGGGTGAATGAATAGCGGTAGTTCAATGCAAGCGTCGGCAGAAGGTAATGTTTTCGCTTTGTAAGGCGTAAAGCGATGCGGTCACGATCGCAGCGAGTCCTGCGCGGCGGTGGGCCAACTAGTATCTGTAGCTGCCAGGCGGTGATCGCGAGCTCGGGTAACGTCCTTTCAATAGCTCCGCGTTTGTGCGTTTGCCCTCGGCTCGCTGCGCTCGCGTCGGACAGGCCCACACCCAATTTTACAGAAGGAATGTTTCAAGAGCGTCGATGTGACGCCATTGATTCGGGAGCAATCGCAAGGCACTCTCGGATGGTAGCGTTAAGTCAGTCTCCCGTTTCTTTTGGGTTCTGCTTCCGTTTTACGGGACGACTTTCGGGTGCCGGTTTCTGCGGAGGCTGTGGGTCCAGCCCCTGGATGCGCTCGACGGCCTTGTCGAAATCGCTCGTCGGCTCCGTCGCCTCGCGGATGCGGAGCGCCGCCGTGTGCTTCGCGAACTCCTCATCGGCATGCCGTTGGGCCATCTCTGCCGACACCGTGCCGGCGTGCGTGAGCACGTTGCGTTCGTTGAAGGCGAGAAAGCTGTCGAGTTTCTGCACCCAGTCGGCCATGTGCATCGGCCGCTGCCGCGTGGCTTGGTCTTCCGCGTAGTCGAGGTACATCGTGACCACGCGGTTCA
>RGDT01000031.1 GCA_009918525.1 Planctomycetia bacterium | reverse complement strand
CGATGGCAAACCCTATTCGCTCGACGCTGGCCACCAAGCTACCGTCGTCGTATTCCTAGGCACGCAATGCCCCATCAATAACGACTACCTGCCGGAACTCGTGCGGTTGCACAAGGAATATGCCGAACGCGGTGTGCGGTTCATGGCAATCAATTCCAACCGTCAAGACACTCCGACAGCGGTAGCCGACCACGCGAAGCGGGCAAGATTGCCGTTCCCGGTGGTCAAGGACCCTGGTGCACGAATCGCCGACCGCTTCGGGGCCAAACGTACGCCAGAAGCGTTCGTCCTGTCGTCGAAAGGGGATATTCTCTATCGCGGACGAATTGACGACCAGTTCGGAATTGCCTATCGGCGACCCGGCAAGCCGACGCGGCGCGATCTAGCAGTAGCCCTTGAGGAGACCCTCAACGGTAAACCCGTATCAAACCCGTTCACCGAGGTCGCAGGCTGCCACATCGGGCGACCGGCGGAAGTGAAGGAAACAGGCAAGGTGACGTTTACCAAAGATGTGTTGCCGATCCTGCAAAAGAATTGCCAGGAATGCCACCGCGCCGGACAGATCGGGCCGATGAACTTGACAACGCACGACGACGCCGTGTCGTGGGCGGACACGATCCGCGAAGTAGTGACCGAGGGCCGGATGCCGCCCTGGTACGCCGATCCGAAGCACGGGCAATGGGCTAACGATAAACGACTGGACGCCGATGAAAAAAAGACGCTCCTGGCCTGGTTGGATGGAGGAATGCCGCGCGGTGAGGACCGCGACGCACCGGCTCCGCGACTCTTTCCATCGGGCTGGCAGATCGGCAAACCGGATCGAGTGATCCAGATGCCCCAGTCGTTCACGGTCCCGGCGGAAGCTCCCAAGGAAGGCATCCCCTATCAGAAATTCATTGTCGATCCAGGTTTCAAGGAAGATGTCTGGGTGCAAAATGCCGAAGCTCGACCCGGTGCGCCGGAGGTAGTGCATCATATTTTGGTCTTCATCCTGCACCCCGGCAAGTTCCACGATCCCGGTGCTCCCGATGCCGTATTGTGTGGGATGGCCCCCGGTGACATGCCCGTGATGCTCGCCGACGGATACGCCAAGAAAGTACCCGCCGGGGCCAAATTGATGTTTCAAATGCACTACACACCCAACGGTAAAGAGCAGGCAGACCGTTCGTCGATCGCGCTGCGGTTCGCCAAGGAAAGACCAAAATACCGTGTGTATACGTACCCGGTCCACAATGTTTGGTTTCGCACGCGATTGATGAGCATCCCACCCGGCGAATCCAATTTTGAAATGGTCGCCTCGCACACGATGTCAAAGAACGCTCAGATTTTGGCTTTTATGCCGCACATGCACCTACGCGGTAAAGATTTTCGGATCGACATCACCGAAGGCAGCCAAAAGCGTACCTTGCTCAACGTCCCAATCTATAACTTCAACTGGCAGAGCGTCTATCGTCCTAAACAACCGATCTCGGTGGCGGCCGGTGCCAAAATTACATGTACGGCCCACTTCGATAACTCGGATCGTAACCCCAACAATCCCGATCCCAAAGAACGGGTATACTGGGGCGATCAGACGTGGCAAGAAATGATGATCGGTTGGTTTGACTATAGTGTCGAAAATCGTTGATGATCTCGCTCCGATGGCGATTAGGGGGGACTTCAGAGCCGATAAAGAGATGGCGAGCGGGGTGTGTCAACGCACCGATTCGTCGTCGCTGACGCTTCCGGCTCTGAAGCAACTCCCCTTCCTCTTTCCATCTATAACAAAAACTCTGTGACTCTCCCCTGCAGAGGCTACCGCGATGCCGTACTATCGTCAAATGGGGACCATCCCCGTCAAACGCCACACCGAACACCGCACCAGGCCCGGCTACCGCGACGAGGGAGTCTATTACGAGGAAGTTGTGACCCTTGCGGGCTTTGGTCGCGCCTATTCGATGCTCTATCATCTTCGCCCACCGACTCGCGTCCGCAAGGTCGAAGCCGTCGCAATGATCGCCCTCCAGACTGCCTCTGTCCCCGTCCTTCGCCATCATCATCTCAAATCCAATACGCTCCCGGCTGCCGGCGACCCGATTCTCGGCCGTGTGCCGCTGTTTGTGAATGCTGACGTCACTCTGTCGCGTTGTCGGCCGACCCAGCCGCAAGCCGAATTGTTTCGAAATGCGTCCGCAGACGAAGTCATTTTCGTGCATCGAGGCAGAGGGCAACTATTGACTCCGCTGGGAGTGCTGTCGTTTCGCCCGTTCGATTATGTGGTGATACCGCGTACGACGACGTATCAGATGGTGTTCGAGCCGGGCGAACAGCCGGAACTGCTGGTCATCGAATCGGAGAATACGCTGGGATTTCCGTCGCGATATCTCAATTCGGATGGTCAATTTCGCCTCGGTGCTCCGTTCTGCGAACGAGACCTACACGGTCCGAGCGAATCGCTGATCATCGACCGCAACGAGGATGTGACCGTACTGGTAAAAGATGAAGCACGTCTCACCCGTTACACCCTGGCCCATCATCCATTCGATGTGGTTGGCTGGGATGGCTTCGTCTATCCGTTCACGTTCAACGCCGACGATTTCGAGCCGATCACAGGAACGGTTCATCAGCCGCCGCCCGTGCATCAGACGTTTGACGCCACGGGGTTCGTGATTTGCACGTTCGCGCCACGGATGCTGGACACCCATCCCGATGCGGTCAAGGTGCCGTATGCCCATTCCAACGTCCAGGCCGACGAAGTTTTATACTATGTCCGAGGCCGGTTCGGTAGTCGTCGTGGTGTCGAAGAAGCATCGTTCACGCTGCATCCGCGCGGCATCCCGCACGGGCCGCATCCAGGGACCATCGTCGCCAGTCGGTCGATGACGCGAACCGATGAGCTAGCGGTTATGGTGGACACCGTGCGCCCGTTGCATCTGACGCAACAGGCGATGACGCTGGACGACCCGAGTTACCCCTTCTCATGGCTGGAATAATCAAAATGCGGATCGCAATCGGCCAGCTATGGCAGGAAACCAACGCCTTTAACCCCGTGCCGACGACAAGGGCCGACTTCGAGGCGTTCGGCGTGCTGCGCGGTCAGGACCTCATCGACCAACTACACGATACCAATGAACCCGGCGGATTCATTCAGTCGCTTCGCGCCTGGCCGGATCAGCCTGAGATTGTTGGACTCGTTCGCTTACCAGCGTGGCCCAGCGGTCCAGCAACGGGTCAGACGTTCACCTGGCTGCGTGAGGAACTGTTGGCCGCGCTGGACAAGGCGGGTCCGCTCGACGGGGTGTTGCTGGCCCTGCATGGGGCGATGTGCGCTGAAGGTGTGCCGGATGTCGAGGGCCTGATTCTGGAGGCGGTGCGAGCCAAAATCGGGCCGATCCCGCTCGTCGCCACACTCGATCTGCACGCGAGTGTCACTCCCCGCATGGCCCGAAACGCCGACGCCCTGGTCATCTATCACACCGCCCCCCATATCGACGTTTTTGAAACCGGCGTCCGCGCCGCGGCGGTGCTCAAACGCATCTTAATCGACGGCGTAACACCCTATACGGCCCTGGTCCGTGTTCCGGTAGTCCTACCGGCCGAGTTGGCCAACACACAATCGCCTGCCAGTGTTAGTTTCGGGCTGTGCGATCATCTGAGCAAGCGAGAAAAGCAACCGGGTATCCTCGCGGCCGGATTAGCCACCGTGCAACCGTGGTTAGACATCCCAGACCACGGTAGTGCCGCGGTGGTCGTGGCCGATCGGGCCGAGACCGCCCGGAGCGAGGCCGAGACCCTGGCCGAGATGCTCTGGGAACGGCGAAATCAGTACATACCTCTGTTGACACCGATCCCTCTGGCTGTTGAGCAGGCGGCTCGCGAGTGCGCAACGGGCCTTGTGGTGATCGCGGACAGCGCCGACGCCACGACATCGGGTTCGACGGGCGATAGTGTCCACGTACTAGAAGAACTGTTGAAACGAGACTGGCCGCGTCCGGTGTTGGTGCCGTTGGTCGATCCGTCGTTGGCCGACTTGCAACCCGGCACGACGTGGGAAGGGAGCTTGGGCGGCAAGCGACTACCGGGCAAGAGCCTTTACGGCGCGTGGACCGTCGAGCGGAGCTACCAGGCAGCATTTACGCTGAGCGGACATCTGGGGCGAAACCTGGCGATCGACATGGGAACGGGCGTCGTCCTTCGTCGGGGCCCGGTGCGTGTGCTGACAACCTCGCGGCCGGGACCACATTTCGCGCCGCCATTTTTCACATCGGCGGGGTTCGATCCTTTCACAGCCGCAGTCGTCGTCGCCAAGAGTCCGTGCGGCTTCCGTGCGGCCTACGAAGGCAAAGCGCGACTCATCCTCATGGCTCGCGGTCCGGGCTGCGCCCCAGCGGATTTTGTTACGCTGCCTTATGCGAATATCCCACGACCGCTGTGGCCGTGGGATCAAGAGTTTACGCCGGACCTACGCGCCACGATTCACACTTCGAGGTCGCTCCGTTGGAGCCGTCCGTAACTTCTTCGGCTCTGAAGTTCATTTTTTTGGCCGTTACAGGCGGCTGACCAGCCCCTTCTTTACTTCATCGCCCAGGTTATTTTTGCCTAGATAAATTTCCCAGACGGCCTGGCTGAACTTCGGGTTTTTAATGAGAAAATCGGCCTTTCCGGCAACCGAGCAATGCAGGCCGATGCTGGGGACGTGCGTTAGGTAGATATGTTCTCCCTTGCGAACGGCGGTGCTGCGCATGAAGGAGACGAGCGTACCGACTTCTTCGTTAAAGGCCGGTTCGGGGTAGTTCAAACGGATGGCGGAACGAAACGCTTCGCCCAAGTCTTTCCCTTCGACGGTGCGTTCCATGACGAGATGCAGGCGTTTGAGTTTGTCGCAGGTGATTAACTCCTCGGCCGTCTTAACCCCCGCACCGGCTTCGACATAGCTACCAACGGTGTAGACGTTGAGAATAATACGTGTGCGGATAGCGATACCGGTTAAATTCAGAGCCGTGGCCTTGCCGGCGCTGGAGATTTCGATTGCGGTCGGATACTGGACAAAACTACCAGGCACATTAACCACTTCGGCAGCGGTCAGGGTAGCGGCGGTCACGCCGATCAAAGCGGCCAACAAATAGTGGGTGCGCATCGCTTGATCCTCCGGGGACAAGGTAACGGCTACAGCCGTCAGACGGGTGCTTCATGCCGAGAAGAGGCAGAAGAATCAAGAGGGTTGTTTTGGCAGATGGTTTTCAACAAGGGACAAAGGGGGCACTCAGGCTGAAGGTGTGCCGGATGTCGCTGACGCTTCCGGCTCGGAAGATCAGAGCCGGAAGCGTCAGGTCATTCGTCGGCTTGAATCTGACTAAGTTTCTCGATCACGATCTGGGGGTTGCCGTTGAACAGACTCACAGTTCCCGTGACTTTGACCTTCTTGCCGAGGTAAGTCTTGCGTGGGTCACCCAGTGCGGAGAACTCTTTGCCCAGAGCCTTGACGTTGAGAACGACCGGGAAATTGAGATCGGAGCGAAAATCCCTCTCCGAATTGAGATAAAACATCGACTTCGTCTTGTTTACGCCGACATTGGCCACCGTAAATTCGACCGTCCACGTTTTGCCTAAGTGCTTCCGCGCCTCGGCGGACAGGTCGCGGCCGTCCCCGTTCGTCGTGCCGGGCTGGAGACGGCTCAGTGGCACCTTGTGCCGGATGACGACGTCGCCATCAACATCGTGAATTTCCAGACTGACCAGCGGGTCCGACTTCGTCCAGTCGATCCGAATCAACCCAAAATTATCGCCGACATCTTGAATGGCGAGGCGGTGCTTGTTCGGTTCGATGCGGCGAAACCGTTTGTTGCCCTGGTTCATGCCGCTGCTGGTCACATCGTATAGTGGATAGCCCATCGGGCCATCGAGCATCGAAAGCTCGGCCAAGTGCCGATCACCAGATAGAACGATAACGCCGCCGGCCCGCGTATCACGAACGAGACGTAGAAAGCGTTCACGTTCGAGCGGCAGATTCGCCCATTTCTCGAAGGAATGATCTTCCGCTACCATCTGCACGCTGGAACCGATCAGCCGCACCTCGGCGGGAACTTTGAACTGAGTCGCCAGCCACGCCCACTGGTCCCGGCCCAGGATACTCGCGTCGGCATCCTCGCGGGGAACGTAGGTGCCGCTTCGGGGGCCTTTCTTCAACTCGCTGAGGTGATAGCGAGTATCAAGCATAATTACCTGGACACGCTTGCCTGGTGGACCGAACACCTGGGCATGATAGACGCCCTCTTGTTTGCGACGGGGCGAATCGGCCGCAACGTCAAAGAAATCGAGGAAAGCCTGTTGCGATTCTTTCTTGCGGGGATAACTCGCGCCAGCGTCATTGCCGCCGTAGTCGTGATCGTCCCAAGTGGCCAACAAGGGGCAAAGGGCCTTGAGCTTTTTGAAGCCGTCTTTTTCTGATTGTTGCTTGTACTTCTCGCGCATCACGTCGATGTCCGTCGTGTCGGCGTAAATATTGTCGCCCAGGAAGAGAAAAAGCTCTGGACGAGTCGCTAGCAACGGGGTCCAGATCGGCTGGGGTTTGTCCTGTCGTAAACAAGAACCGAACCCAATGCGCGATAAGGGCTTGTCATCAGCGCCAAACACCGCTAAGCCACCGAGCAGAACGCACAGCGAAAGACCCGACACGGTACGCCTCCGAATAATAAGATAGCTTTGTTGTAGCAAATAGACCCACCAGATGGCATCGACAAAGGGTTTTCAGTTCTTCCGGGTGAGGCCCAGGCGGGAGAAATTGGCACCGGGCGGTTCGCGTCCTGGTAAGGATAAACGTTCCAAGGCCCATACTTTGCCGTCGATCACCCGCAGACCGATTAACTCGGGACGAGGCGAACGCCAACCGTACGAGCCAAACAGTTGAGCTGGTGCAATCGTCGATTCTTTGCTTTCGGGTAATGGCGATCCCAAGGTCCATGCGGCGTAGTGCATCCGGACATCAATCGCATCACGCTCGCTGTGCCATACCAACAGACCCCTCGCCAGAGAATCGGCCTCAGAAGCGATCAGCCCGGCACGGGGCGGCTTGGTCGGAAAAGGAAAAAGCAACGCACAATCGCGCGTTCTCAAGGCAATGGAATGGTTTATCACCTCTTCCGACGCGCTTCCCAACAACACGACGGCCCGCCGAGCGGCCAGACTCGTAAACTCGATCACCCATTGCTGCGCTCCGGCGTCGTCTCGTGCGACAGAGCCGGAGACGAGCGGGGTGTGTGAACGCCCCGATTCCCCGTTTGCGGCTCTGACAGAATCACGGTTTGAGCCGGGCATCATGGCCAGCGTATCCCCAGCGACAATAAGGCTGTGACGCACCCCCACCCGCGTACCGATTCCCTCGGCGATAAGACCCTTTTGACTGGACAAGATAATGCTGTCGTGAACGACGCAAGGCAGGGCCTTTTCCATGTCCGTGCTTCCCGAACCACCGAACGAAACGGCACCGACGTAACCCTCCGGCACGGAAAGAGTCGGGCCTTCGATTCGCGTTCGGAACAATCGCAACGAGCCGTCCCGCACTCGTACCACATGACTATAAGCCGAACGCGGCGTGTCCGGGACGCGGATCGCTCCGCCGATGATGTCCAACCCGCCCTTGTCTACGTCAATCGCCGCCCCCCCGCTTCCCACCGTCATCTTCAGAGCCAAACGCTGTCCGTCCGGCTCAGTCGGTTCCTCAAAATGCAGTACCAGCGTCGTCCCCACCACCCGGATCGGGGAACTCGTTTTCTCTCCCTTGCCGCTCAGGTTCAACACGACCCGCGGCCCTAGTTTCATGGTCTTTTGTCGGGCTTCCAAAAATACGCCCACATCAATCCCGCTATCGAGGTCTAAGCGTCCACCATGGAAACGCTCATCCCCGACCGGCGACGGAATTTCCGGAGCATCGGCTTCCGTACTCCCTTCCACCGCCACGTTCCCGCTGCCGTCCAGTATTCGGCTCACCCAGTGTTGGTGGCAGTGCGGCAACTGCGTTAGATCGCAACCCAACGGCCGCGTCGGATCAGAACTGCGGGCGTAGCGCATGGCCGTCACCGGGGTGGTCGTCGCGGCGGGGCGTACGCCGGTTTCGTCCAGCGATTCCGGCCACGCCTCGCGGGTCAGGCCGTCGCCTTCGGTTATTCTCATTTCCTTGCGCCAGGGGTCCAGGTCATCGGCACGGGTCGCGGTGGTCTTCAACAAACAATTCCAACCGGCATACAGCGATGCTATAGGCTTCCAGTCGATGTTTTCGTGTGTTGCCGTGCTATTGAGCCCGATCAACTCACCGGGTGTCTGTCCGGCCTTGGCCAGCAGTGTATCCCACGCCAGCACATTCAACGCTGGCCGTCGATCGGACTCCTCCAGTCCAGCCAACTCGATCAGTCGCTGACCGCCGATCAGCGTCGATCCGATCAGACGAAGATGCGAGGCGGCGCCGTCCCGGCAGGCTAATTTCAGCAGAGCCGATTGTGTGGAAGAAAACAGACAACCATCGAGACGAACCTCCGCCGCAGGCGAGCGAAGTTCCAGGGCCGTCAGCGAGTCACCACGAACGTGACAACGGTCCAGGCGTACCCGCTTTCCAGGCAGGCTCCCACGGACCCGGAACAAAGTGGACGACTCTCGCGGCCGGGCCGAGCTGCTGAATGTACAGCCTTCGGCCCACAGATCCCCATTGTCCACGGATGCCACGATCAAGGGTTCGGCTAGGGTTTCGGGGTAACGCCATACCAGTTCCAGCCCTTGCAGACGCAGCGATCCGCCCGTGACGGCCAGGAACTCCATCGGCTGATCTAGTTTCTTGTCCGCTCGCCGTTTCTCCCACGTTGCCGGTATATCCCAGACGATTAAGGGTCGATAACCCGCGGCCGCTCGAATATTGATCGTTCGCCCGAACGTCGGTAGCGATAGCTCGAACAAAGGGCCGTTGTCGTGAATCTCGATGGTCAGCGGCTTCCCCATGGGGGCAGCGGTAACGGCATCGGCCAACGTGCGATACCAACCGGGTTCGGCCGTCCCCCGTCGGACTTTGACCACGACCGTATCGGTTGCCGTGGCGTCATCGGCCCAGGGTTTATCGGCTTGAGCAAGCAGCGCGGCACGATCTCCGACGAAACGGTACAAAACGGGTAGGGTCTTCGAGGTCGTCTTAGGCGTCGGGTCCAGTTCGTTGGGTGTAGGCAACACGAGCCGCGGCTCGTTCCCCTTATCTTGCGGCGCGGGGGCCGGACCAACTATCGGAGGATTGGTGACCTCGGTACGCTCCACTTCATGCACGGGAAGTCGTCGCGACTGAAGAAAGGCTAGCAACCCAACAACGAACAGCACCAGGCACGCGGCCCCAAGAAACAGCGGTAAATAATTGCCTCCGGTTGCACTCGACGGTTCATCGTCATCGTCATCTTCTTCTTTTTTGACCTTACCCGATGACCGAGAACCGACGGCTTTTATCCTCGAATGCGATTTAGCGGCATTCTGCCTGGACGATGAGACCGCTTTGCCTTGTAGCGTCATCAGATCGTCGATTAACTCTTCGGGCGTTTGATAGCGGTCGTCGGGGTCCTTGGCGAGCAACCGGCTCAGAACGGCCCAGGTCTCGTCGGAAACTTGGGGATTGATCACGCGAGCGTCGGGTGGCGGATCGTTCATGAGGCGAATTAATCGTTCGCCCAATCCTCCCTCGGGGAACGGCGACTGACCCGTAACTAAATAAAACCATGTACTACCCAGCGAATACAAATCACTGCGAATGTCGGCGGCTCCCGAGTCGCGTGCCTGTTCGGGCGACATATAGTCCACCGTGCCGACGGTCGTTCCGGTTCGGGTGACACGAAATTGATCGTCGGCCATCTCGCGTGCTAGGCCAAAATCGGTGAGCTTGACGTGAGGTTTGCCTAGCTTGCGAACGAGGAGGAAGTTAGACGGCTTGATGTCGCGGTGAACGATACCGTGTTGATCCGCGAGCCGTAGCGCTCTGGCTGCCTGAAGAATAATCTGGCGAGCTTCTTCGGGGTCGAATGCGCCGTTGTGTTGGATGGTTTCGTGAAGATCGGTCCCATCAACGAACTCCATGGCATAGTAAAGTGTTTCGTTGAGTTCGCCCATCTCGAATAGTTGAACAATATTCTCGTGTTTCAGTCGGCTGGCAGCGGCATACTCTCGGCGGAAACGCACGACCATCGCTTGGTTGCCGGCCTTATCCGGCGGCAGGATTTTCAAGGCCACTTCACGGCCGGCCTCGGTGTCTCGGGCGCGATAAATCGCCGCCATGCCACCGGTGGCGATGTGCTGGAGTACTTCGTACTTTCCCAGACGAACAATCTTCTTCGCCGGTGGCAGGCCAGAAGAGTAGTCGGAGGCCATTGAATTATCCTCGCAGCCATTTCACGGCGTTGGTTCAGCGCCGTCGCACCCATTTCCGGCTCTGACAATCCAATGACGTAAAATACGGATGAATTATATCACGCTAGCCTGCATTTCGGAACATCGTAGTGATAACCTAATTCGCCATCAGGGCATCCAACAGCCAACAGCCTTTGAAGTGCGGGGTCGTTTCGCGAGCGTGATCGATGAGAGAGCGATGGGTACATCCGGCTTCCTCCAAAGCGTCAGCGAGGATGGGCATTTCGTCGAAGCGTTGCTCCAAGTAGATGGCCTGAGCTAGTCGAGCCAATTGCCCATCTTCCCAGGCACGGAGGTGAGAAGAGATTTCAACCGTATGGTAGGAAAACAGCTCGCGAAGAATCACACACTGATAGGTATATTCCCGCGGTCGAACATACGGACCTACTCCAAAGCTCCCAGAGTCTTGGGGGCGGCTGTCGCCTTCTAGGGCGTGCGCCGCCTCGCGAGAAACATTAACGGCATCCCAAAAAGTTAGATCAGGACTACACGCATGGAGGGCGGCGTCCAATGCTCGTTCCCATCGAGTTCCCAGAGGAGCTTTCGCCAACGCTTGGCGAATCGCCCTCCAACCTGTCCGTAGTTCGTCGCTGTTCGCCTTTCCATCGGCGAACCGCTCGGCGGTCAGCAGAGCCTCTCGCACTCCCGCCGCTCCGACTAGAGGGCCGAGACGACGGCAACAATGACAAGCAAACAAACGCAGTTTGCGCAGTGAGGCCGTCTTTTCGAGATGACGCAGCAGATCGCCCGGATCGGGCCGTGTGAACCAGTCGTCCTCGGAGAGCAGCATACGCGGACCTCTCCCCTGGGCTGATCGTTCTGGATAGGCATTGTATGCCGAAAATGTAGTTAGACGGCAAGATGGGAATAAAAAGGACAGTGGTTGATGGCGAGCGGGGTGTGTCAACGCCCCGATTCTTCACAGCCGGAAAATAAACAGCGAGCGGGGTGTGTCAACGCCCCGATTCGTCGTCACTACCGTTTCCGGCTCTGACAAGGCCCCGCTCCGCAGACCCCGAAACGGCTATAATTTTCTCCTCGCCGCGTAAAGATTAAATCACTTTTTTATGGTCAGCAGTTCCACCATGGCCCTGCCCATGGCTTCTCCGATGTCCATGTAGGTTTCCGCATTCCCGTTATAGTGACTGTTGCCACTACCGCCGTGCGACAGAGGATTGGAATAAACGGTAGCGACGTTGCCTTTGAACTCCGGATATTTGCCCGTTTTGCCATCAACGGCTAACTGAGCATCTAATACTTTACCGCCATTACCCCCGCTGCCTTTCTTCGCTTCGCCTAAAGTAGCCAGGACGAATCTAGCCTCGGGAGCTGAGAAGTCTTTACGCAATTGCTTGATGAAATGCACGAGATTTTCTTCGTATTTACTCGCATGAGCGGCGTTGCCGCAGTCCTTTTCGCCTTGCCAGAAGAAAAACCCCGCTATTTCGTAGCCTTTGGCACCAGGATAATACTTATCGAACTCTGCGAGTACTTTCTTGGCATTTGCCGTGTCATCGTCATACTGCTTGCCGGCGTACCATGCGATAGGCTTGGGCATGGTACCTTTGGCCCACGATTCAGGTGAATCTTTGTACCCGGCGTAGGTTTTCCCTTCAAATTCGTACTGTTTGCTTCCCGGCGGCAGCAGATCCCAGCCCAAGCTTCGGTTGCCGATGCAGCTTTTGAGAAGCATCACGGGGGCCTCGATCGCATTCCCCAGAGGATGCCCGATCCCGAACTCCGGCCCCATGGTCCGGCCCGTGACAGTCATCCACTCATTATTGAAGAGTTGCATTCCTCCGCCTCTGCCAACCATGACGCGCACATTGCGAACATCCTTTCGGACCATCCATTTGCCTGCTTCATCCACAAGATATGGATATTTGTTCTTTTTCTTTACGGCATTCTCCAGCGATCCTTCACCGCCGGTAATTTTGCCAAGGCCCAACATGTTTGATTGTCCCAACAGGATGAAAACCTTCACCTTCTGAGTGAGGTCAGCCGGTTTTCCGTCATGCTTGGCGATAGGTTGTTTTGCCACATCGGTATCTGCCGCTGATACGTTCAGAACATATGACAGCATCGACACCAGCAGCACAACAAAAGACAGCCACAATACGCCGCTTCTACATTTCATAAGAGTTTGATCCGACGAGGTTGGCTGGGTGATGGTTTAGAGCCGGAAGCGAGCGGGTTGTGTGAACGCCCCAATTCCCCGTTTGCGGCTCTGACACGTCATATTTTACTCATTCCAACCTACGAGTAGAACGATTCGATGTCCAGCCGTGATCTTCTTCCCACATGTTGAGACTGCGCAATTTGCCGTCGCTTACGCTTCCGGCTCTGCATAAAAAAGATGCTCTAGCTACGTGACGACGCCTATGCTATTTGACCTCCCACCTCGGGCTACGCACCGATTGGCTTCGTCGATCCGCTATCAGGAACACCCAATCATGGGAACTCCCTCAACCACTGCGCCCGCTCCTGCTCTTCGCCTGCACGACGGTTCCGAGCCGTTTCAACCTCTCCGGCTCGTTCTTCAGCCCTCCGGCGTTGTCCTGGATGTCAACGAACCCGATGTGGTTGTCGGCCGACATACCGAGGTCGGCCTACGATTGCCGTTACCCGATGTGAGCCGTCGCCACTGCCGCCTGCGTTACGAGTCAGGCACTTGGCACATCACCGACCTGAACAGCCTCAACGGAATCAAACTCAATGGCGAAAATGTTGTCGAAGCGACACTAGGAGACGGCGATACACTACGGATTGGAGGATTCAGCTTCAAAGTGGAAATCGGATCGATGTGTCCCGTCCGAAGTATTTTGCAAACGCTCTCCTCGCCGCCGGTGAGGAAGGCCGGATAAAAAGAGGAACGAGCGACACGCGATGGCGATGCCGCTCGTTCGGTTGGCTATCAGTCGTTGCTACGCACTTTCGATAGCAGTCGCAGCACTTCCATATAGAGCCAGACAATCGTCAGCAGGAGGCCGAACCCAAGGTACCACTCGAACCACTTCGGAGCGCCGGCCTCCTTGGCATCTTCGATATTCTGGAAGTCGATGGCAAAGTTCAACGCGGCGATGACGCATACCACCAGGCTGAACCCAATGCCCAGCACTCCATTTCCTCGCATCATCTCATGTGCGTACGGAAGTTGGACACCGAACAGCCCGAACAAAAATGTGAACAGGTACACAAACATCAACGCGAACATCGCTCCCATCAGAACCGCCCGGAACGTTTCCGTGACACGGATAATTCCGCTGCCATACAGACCAAGAATGGCCAACATCGCCCCGAAGGTGATGCCCGTCGCCTGGAAGACAATCCCAGGAAACCCGACTTCCGCCGCGGTCGAGATGGCCCCGATGACCAATCCTTCAACTACAGCGTAGATTGGGGCCGTATACGGACTATGGCTTGGCACGAAAATCGTGTACATGGCCATCCCGAAGCCCCCGATACCACCGAGGACCATACAGGCGATCAGACCCGCCGGAATGGCTCGCGTCGTGTGTATGGTCGGTAGGAAGGTCACAATCACGCCCAAGGCGGTCGCCATTAGCAAAAACAAGAGAAAGGCAGATTTTACCGCTGCACCACCAACCGTTACCTTGTCACCGACATCGCTTCGGGACACATCAAGATTCCGCGGCTGGTGAGCCAGACTTTGCATTAACCCCGCGTTGAACGCCGGATTGGAAGATTTGCGAATAGAGATAGCTGACATAGTAGCTCGACTCCGGGTAAAGGGGAATCCAATCTCCTAACCTATTATACGAGAGTCACCCTTCGCGAGTCATCCCAATGTTAGAAAACTGGAATCGCGTCATCATCGCCGGCAAGCCCGCTGACGTTTTCGACCCGCCCGGTCGTCCACGTTTTGCCCTGCTCGATCTTCATCCCCACACAGGGCCGTTTGTTGCGGGTAACGCCTTGTTCACCTCGCTTTTTGCTCATCAGGGTCTGGCTGTTCTGTGCCCGCACGGGGGCGAATCGTGGTGGACCAACCGCCTCTGTGCGTCGTTCGACCTTGTCCAGAGTGCTGAAGACTATTTGCTCCATCATGCCATGCCGTTTATACACGAACGCTGGGGACTCTCATCACCCGCCGTCGCTCTGACAGGAATTGGCATGGGCGGGCAAGGCGCGTTATGTTTGGCGTTCAAGCACCCCCGACTTTTTCCCGTCGTTGCCGCCATTGCTCCGGCTGTGGAGTTTCACGAGCGATATGGCCGGGGAAGTCCCCTTGACGAAATGTACACCAGCAAAGAACAGGCCCGTCAGGATACGGCGATCCTTCAGTTGCATCCTGCCCATCAGCCGCCGCATCTGTTTTTCTGCGTCGATCCGTGGGACCGCGAATGGTGGCGTGGTAGTGACCGCTTGCACGAAAAACTTAACGCTCTGGGCGTCCCTCATGAAGCCGATCTCACCACGCGAGCCGGAGGCCACTCCCCTGCCTATTTCGAGGCGATGGCCGAACGAGCCGTTCGTTTCGCAGTTGCGGGGCTGGCCGAACAGGCCAAACGACTGATGTGATCGTTACATTCGTTACAACATGCAGGCGATTTTCCCTCAAGTCGTCGGTCACAATAGGCCAGTCTTGAAAGATGTGCCGAAGAAAGGAGTGAAAGAGAATTCGTCGACCGCTCGGGCAATAAGGGAGGCGACGATTCCAGGGAGGGAGCGTCATGTATCGGATCATCTACGGCATCGTCGGAGTGATCACTTTGGTGTCGCCGGTGTTGGCTAGTTTTCCTGCCCCGTTACTCGGTGTTCAACGTGGGGCCGCGTCTTGCGGGTGTGCCCCGGCCGCTTGTCCAACAGTTGGATGTGCTTCCACCCCGATCACGGCTTGCAAAACATGCAACACCTGCGCCCCGCAACCAACCCAGTGCTGTGGAGTCGATGGCGCAGGAGTTCGAGTAGCGGCGGTTCTGTCGCGTGTAGGTGGGTTATTCTGCTATCGCTCGGTGAAAAATTCATGTCCTTGCGATGCGGCCGCCGGCCTGAGTTGTTATACCCCGCTGTATTTCTACTTTTGGCGTGGCTGCGCCTATCGGGCCAACACACCGGGCTGTGTGGGACCGGTGAACCCCTCGTTTTCCCGTAGCGTTTTCCCGGTGGGGCATCAAACCGGCGCAATGCCGACGGGGCTACCTGGTTCTACGGGGCTGCTAGGCCAATGATGCGGAAACTCGCCCTTCACGTCGGTGACTCTCGCTTCGCTTCTATTCATTTAATAGCAGATAGAGGGAATCGGGGCGTTGACACACCCCGCTCGCCCTCAAATGCTGCGAGCCGCCAACGTGAGTCGGCGGATTCATCTAAGAGCAAGGCGACGGAGTCATAAACGGATGAACGACAACAAAAAACACGTCTGGTGGCGTTGGCCCGCGATCTTCTTATCAATGACAGCGCTAGGATTGGCCTCTGTTCCCGCTTTCGATTGGGCTGATCTTGACCCGCTCTATCGTGGACCGGTCGCTGGTGGTTCCTTGCTCGCGTTGATGATCGGCATCATCGGTTTATCGGTGTGGTTTTTCTTCCTATCGAGCTTCAAAGCTACTTTGCGTTACTGCTTGCTCGGTGTCGTTCTCGTGGTGATTATTGGGTTTCTGGCTAGCGTGCGTTCCTTTGACGTCACCGGCTATTTGGGAATTATTCCTCGCTTTCGTTGGCAATCCGATCCCCAGGAACAGCTTGAGCTAGCAAGGCTTTCCTCGGCCGATTCTGGGCTACCGCCTATTGATCCAACGATCGACCCCCGAACGGATTTTCCGCGCTATCGCGGCCTTACTGGTGACGGCGTCGTTCAAAGCCTCGAACTCCTTGCCAACGACTGGAATGTACGCCCCCCCAAACTGCTTTGGAAACGTCCTTGCGGAGGCGGCTTCTCGGGCTTCGCCGTAGCCGGAAACGTGGCCGTCACTTTGGAACAACGTCGCGAACAGGAAGTCATCGTTTGCTACGACCGTACAAAAGGCACGGAACGCTGGATATACGCCTACGACGCCCACTTTCGCGATCCCACCGGTAGTGGCCCCCGAGCGACGCCGACCATCGCTGACGGCCTTGTCTATTCGCTCGGAGCTGACGGCGATCTTGTGTGCGTAGACGTTCGCACGGGTCGTAAACGCTGGAATGTCAACATTTTGGCCGACTGCAAAGCCAAGCGTATTGTCTGGGGTATGACCTCTTCGCCGCTGATCGCTGACGGCCGCGTCATCGTCAACGCGGGCATCGACCCTGCCGCCAATGCGAGTATGGCTGTAGTTGCCTACGACGCCAAAGATGGCAACCGCTTGTGGGCATCGGGCGATCGCGGTGCGGGCTATTCGTCGGCCATGCGAGCCACAGTGGCCGGGCAAGATCAAGTGGTACTGTTCGACGCGGGCGGCTTGGCTGGTCTATCGCTGGAAGACGGCAAGGAACTATGGCGCTATGCCTGGCCGACCTTTCAGGATATGAACATCATTCAACCGCTTGCGATTGGTCCTAATACCTTCCTCATCTCGTCGGAGTTGTCCAACGGCTGTGCCGCAGTGCGGGTCACTCGTTCGGGCAAGGAATTTACAGCCGAGGCAATTTGGCAGAATCGCTATCTAGGATCGAAGTACGCCAACCCGGTGATACTGAATGAGACTATTTTCGGCCTCTCTAACGGTACGTTAGTATGCCTCGACGCCCGCACTGGCGAGCGATTGTGGCGCGGTAAAGCTTATGGACACGGGCAAATGCTCGCCGTAGATGGCCACCTCGTGATACTTGGTGAGCGAGGCGAGTTGGCGCTAGTAGCCGCCGATCAACGGGCGTTCCGCGAGTTGGGACGTCTGTCAGTGCTTGAGGGACGTACGTGGAACACGCCGGCTCTTGCAGGACGTCTGTTATTTGTACGCAACGACAAGGAAATGGCTTGTTTGGAGTTGGCGTTACGCGATTGAACCGGTAAGAGATGGGAGAGAGTATTCCCCTCTCCCGCCCAAAATCGCAAGTCGTGTTAGGACTTCTTCTTGGCGGCGATTCGCAATTGGGCACGGGCTTTATCCTGTGCCGCCCTATGCGTTTCTTGAGCCTCGGTTCCGGATGCTTTTTTGAGCGCGGCCTGGGCCGCCTCCATTGATTGGCGAACGGCATCAGGCGTGATATGATAATCAAACATAGCACGTGAGGTTAGCACGGTAACCGTGTCGTCGCGGACTTGCAAAAACCCTCCATCGACGTAGAGATACTGCGTCGTAGAGCCTTTGCGAATCCGCAACTCACCGTAGCCCAGCCGACCAATCATCGGAGCGCGACCGGGAAGCACACCCAATTCACCATCGTAGAGCGGCACCGACACGAAATCGGCTTTAACGTCGAGCAGCGCCCGTTCCGGCGTCACGATCATGCAATGTATCTCTTTCCCGGCCATGACGCCCCCTTTATAGTTTACTTCGTGCTACGTGCCTTTTCTTCGGCTTCTTCGATGGCACCGACATACATGAACGCACCCTCGGGAAGGTGGTCCCACTTGCCTTCGCATAATTCCTTGAAACTACGGATCGTGTCCTTCAGCGACGTAATCTTGCCCTTCATGCCGGTGAACGCCTCGGCGACGATGAACGGCTGCGACAGGAACTTTTCGATACGTCGTGCCCGGTTGACGACCTTTTTATCGTCCTCGGAGAGTTCTTCGACGCCCAGAATGGCGATGATGTCCTGAAGTTCGCGATAGCGTTGGAGAATCTGCCGCACACGGTTGGCCACCGCGAAATGTTCTTCACCCACGTAGGTCGCTTGCAGCAGGTTGGAGTACGACGACAGTGGATCGACCGCCGGATAGATACCCTTTTCCGAAATACGTCGTTCCAGATAGATAAAGGCGTCCAGGTGCTGGAAGGCATTGGCCGGGGCCGGGTCCGTCGGATCGTCAGCAGGCACGTATACCGCCTGAACCGACGTGATGGCCCCCTTTGTCGTACTGGTAATTCGCTCTTGCAGCTCGCCCATCTCCGTGGCCAACGTCGGCTGATAACCCACGGCGGACGGCATACGCCCTAGCAACGCGGACACTTCAGAACCCGCCTGCGAGAAGCGGAAGATGTTGTCTACGAACAAGAGCGTCTCGGCTCCTTCATCGCGGAATCGCTCGCACATTGTCAACGCCGACAACGCAACGCGCAAACGTGCGCCCGGCGGCTCGTTCATCTGGCCGAACACCATCGCCATCTGTTCGATGACCTTTCGGCCGGTGGTTCCAATTTGTGTTTCCTGCATTTCCAGCCAAAGGTCGTTTCCTTCGCGTGTCCGCTCACCGACCCCTGCGAATACCGAGAAACCACCGTGCTGGCTAGCGATTCGGGCGATCAATTCCTGTAGGATAACCGTCTTGCCCAAACCGGCCCCACCGAACAGACCGGCCTTTCCACCACGTACCAGCGGTGTCAGCAAGTCAATAACCTTGATACCCGTCTCGAACAGTTCAGCCTTCGGAACCAGTTCATCGAAGCTCGGCGGCTCCCGGTGAATGGGCCGATATTCTTGGGCTTTCACGGGACCACGGCCGTCAATCGGCTCGCCGAGCAGGTTGAAAACCCGCCCTAGCGTCTCTTTGCCTACCGGTACAGACACCGGGGCACCGGTATCGGTCACTTTCATCCCGCGGACGAGACCGTCCGTGGAGCCGAGGGCGACACAACGAACGCGGTCGCCGCCGAGGTGTTGCTGCACTTCGCCTGTTAGGCTCAGTTTCAACCCTTTGTATTCGCTATCGATTTTGAGGGCATTGTAGATCTTCGGCAGGTGCCCTTGGGGGAACGCGGCGTCGAACGTCGAGCCGATCACCTGGACGATCTCGCCAACCATCTGCCCGTTGCTCGCCATTGCTCTACCCCTGCGGAGAGAAATCTTTCATAGATATCAACTTACGATCATTTGCATTTCAGCAGACTTAACTGAGGGCGTCCGCTCCGGACACGATTTCAAGAATCTCTTTCGTGATACCAGCCTGCCGTGCTCGGTTATACTCTTGCGTCAACGCCTTGATCATATCGTTGGCATTTTCCGTCGCCTGCTTCATCGTCACGCGCCGTGCAATCTGCTCGCTCACCGCCGCGTCCAAGAAACATTTGAACAACCGAACCTTGAACGACTCCGGCAATAGTTGCGTCAAGATATCGCTTGCCGATGGCGCAAACTCATATTCCACTGTCTTTTTCCGTGATTCGGCCACTCGCGTTGTCGGGCCTTTTCCCGCTGTCGTCGTTTTCACATCCAACGGCAAAAGAGTCTCGATGACCGGCTTTTGCGTGGATGCCGACATGAATTTCATGTACGCCACCTCCACGCGGTCGATGGTCCCGTCCATGTATCCTTTGATATAGCGGTCGGCAATTGGCTCGACTTCCGCGAACGTCGGCTTGTCCTCGAACTGTGTGTAGACCTGCTCAGCTTTGATCCCAGCGAATCGGAAAAAATTGATGGGTCTTTTGCCGGACAGTTCAAGATGCGGCGTTATTTTTTGTTCGCCTATTCTCTTTAGTGCCAGCATGGCCTCACGCAAAATACCGGCATTGTAGCCACCGCACAAACCACGATTGCTACCCAGAACCAGCAGCACCTCGTTCTTGATTTCGTCGTGTTTCTTCAAGAGCGGATGACTAACATTTTCGGCCGTCGCGCTGAGGTCGGTAACCAGTTCGGCGATCTTACGCGTGTAGGCTTCCGCCTCGCTAGCTCGATCCATGGCTTTCTTGAAACGCGCGGTGGCGATCAATTCCATGGTGCGCGTGATCTTCTTGATGTTGCGTACCGCTTTGCGACGCTTCACCAATACCCGCGTACTCGCCATCTCGGCCTCCCAAGAACATTACCCACAGACATTTCGCTCATCCATTGCCCACCGTGCTAGTGCAGATAGGGGCGTTCTCACGCCCCACTCGGCACGGTCCGGCAAGCTTTGCATCACGCCTTGAACTGTCCACCAAACGCCGTGATGGCGTCGCCCAGTTTCTTTTCCAAGGCATCGTCAAACTTCTGCTTGGTCTTCAACTCATCCACAATCGCTCGCTGTTGCGAGTGCATATACTTCAAGAACTGCTGCTCCCATGCCGCCACCTGGCTGCGTTCTACCTTGTCCAAATACCCACGTGAACCAGCGAAAATCAGCATCACCTGGTCGATCACGTCCATCGGCTTGAGTTGCACCTGCTTGAGCAACTCC